>JBJMHU010000057.1:0-2707 GCA_045807225.1 Ornithinibacter sp.
CCCTTCATGGCGAGCTTGATGATGTCGGCGGCCGAGCCCTGGATGGGCGCGTTGAGCGCCATCCGCTCGGCGCCCTCTCGCCGCTGGCGGTTGTCGCTGAGCAGGTCGGGAAGGTAGCGGCGCCGGCCGAGCATCGTGGCGGTGTAGCCGGTGGCGCGCGCCTCGGCCACGATCGCGCGCAGGTAGTCGCGCACCCCGCCGAAGCGGGCGAAGTACTCGTCCATCAGGCCCTGCGCCTCGCCGGTGCTGATGGTGAGCTGCTTGGACAGGCCGAACGCGGACAGCCCGTAGGCCAGGCCGTAGCTCATCGCCTTGACCTTGCTGCGCATGGCCGGCGTGACGTCGGCGGGCTCGACGCCGAAGACCCGCGCCCCCACGAACCGGTGCAGGTCCTCCCCCGTGCGGAACGCCTCGATCAGCCCCTCGTCACCCGAGAGGTGAGCCATGATCCGCATCTCGATCTGGCTGTAGTCGGCCGACATCAGCGACTCGTAGCCCTCGCCGACGACGAAGACCTCGCGGATGCGGCGGCCCTCCTCGGTGCGGATCGGCACGTTCTGCAGGTTGGGGTCGGTGGACGACAGCCGGCCGGTGGCGGCGATGGTCTGGATGTAGGTGGTGTGGATGCGCCGGTCGGTGGCGACGGCCTTGATGAGCCCCTCGACGGTGACCCGGAGCCGGGCGGTGTCGCGGTGGCGCAGCAGCGCCTCGAGGAACGGGTGCTCGGTCTTGGCGAACAGGTCGGCGAGCGCGTCGGCATCCGTGGTGTAGCCGGTCTTGGTGCGCTTGGTCTTGGGCATGCCGAGCTGGTCGAAGAGCACCTCCTGCAGCTGCTTGGGGCTGCCCAGGTTGACGTCCTGGCGACCGATGGCGTCGTAGGCGTCGAGCTGGGCCTGGCGCATCTTGGCGGCGAAGTCGGCCTCGAGCTCGGCCAGCGCCGGCTCGTCGACCGCGATGCCGGTGCGCTCCATCCGCGCCAGGATCTCGACCAGGGGCAGCTCGAGGTCGCGCAGCAGCTCGGTGCCACCGGTCTCGTCGAGCCGCTCGTCGAGCACGGCCGACAGCTCGAGCACCGCACGGGCCCGCACCATGGCGTCGCGCGACGCGGTGTCGTCGTCGGCGGCGACATCGAGCAAGAGCTGCCCCTGGGGGCTCGCGGCCTCCTCGGCCTTGAGCTCGCGGCCCAGGTGGCGCACCACGAGGTCCTCGAGGTCGAAGGAGCGCTGGTCGGGGCGCACGAGGTAGGCCGCCAGCGCGGTGTCGCTGGTGACCCCGGCCAGCGTCAGCCCACGGGAGGACAGCGCCTGCAGCTGCTCCTTGACGTCGTGCAGCACCTTGGGGGCCGCAGGGTCGGCCAGCCAGCCGGCCAGCACGTCCTCCTGCTCGCGGGTGAGCGCGGTCAGGTCGAGGTATGCCGTGCTGCCGTCGGCGCCGGCCAGCGCCACGGCGCCGGCATCGCCGTTTCCGCCGCGGTAGTGACCCACGACGACCACCCCGTGCGGCACCGTACGCCCCACGGCGCCGTCGCCGAAGCGCACCCCGAGGTCGTCGGCGGTGAGGACGTCACCCTCGAGGTCGAAGCCGCCCTCGACCTCGTCCTGCTCGACCTCGAAGGTCGCGAACAGCCGCTCGCGCAGCACCCGGAACTCCAGGCCGTCGAAGACCTGGTGCACCTCCTCGCGGTCCCAGGACTGACGCTCGAGGTCGTCGACCGACAGCGGCAGCTCGAGGTCGTCGACCAGCCGGTTGAGGCGGCGGTTGCGGAGCACGCCGTCGAGGTGCTCGCGCAGGTTGTCGCCGGCCTTGCCCTTGATCTCGTCGACGTGCGCCACGACCCCGGCGAGGTCGCCGTACTGGCCCAGCCACTTGGCCGCGGTCTTCGGCCCCACCCCGGGCACCCCCGGGAGGTTGTCGCTGCTCTCACCCACCAGGGCGGCGAGGTCGCTGTAGCGCTCGGGCGGCACCAGGTACTTCTCGGTGACCGCGGCGGGGTCCATGCGCCACACCTCGGACACCCCCCGCACCGGGTAGATGAGGCTCACCGAGTCGCTGACCAGCTGGAAGGCGTCGCGGTCGCCGGTGCAGATGACCACCTCGGCGCCCTGCGCGACGGCCTGCGTGGTGAGCGTCGCGATGACGTCGTCGGCCTCGTAGCCCTCGACCCCGAACCACGGGATCCGCAGCGCGTTGAGCACCTCCTGGATGAGGCTGACCTGACCGCGGAAGTCACTCGGCGACTCCGACCGGCCGGCCTTGTATTCCGCGTAGGTCTCGTTGCGGAACGTCTTGCGGGAGACGTCGAACGCGACCCCGATGTGGGTCGGCTGCTCATCGCGCAGCTGGTTGATGAGCATCGAGGTGAACCCGTATACCGCGTTGGTCGGGATGCCCATCGTGGTCTGGAAGTTCTCCACGGGCAGCGCGAAGAACGCCCGGTATGCCAGCGAATGGCCGTCCAGCAGCAGGAGTCGGGGTCGGTCGGTCACGCCCGGAGTCTAGGACCGCCCTCCGACAGTCCGACCTCGACTAGCCGGTGCGGCGCAGGCGGGACCGGGGGCCGCGGGGCAGCGCCCGGGTCAGGCCCGCCCGGGCCGGCGGCAGCGTCGGCTCGCCGATCGGGTCGGCACTGGCCAGGGCCCGGCGCAGCGAGTGCACCCCGGCGATCCGCCGGATCACCTGCGGCGCGAATCCGAGCCGGGCGAAGAAC
>JBJMHU010000058.1:0-7875 GCA_045807225.1 Ornithinibacter sp.
CTGGCCCTCGGTGCGGAACCGCTGCGCGTGCCAGATCGTGTACGCGTAGTCGCGGCCGAAGCAGACGGCGTCGACGTTGCCGGACCGGTTGGCCCAGTAGGTGACGCTCATGTTGCACCACGGCGCGTTCGCGAACCCCGAGCCGTTCCGCTGGGCGTACCAGCGGGTGATCAGGTTGGGCCGCCCGGTCGTTCCGAGCGACCGCTCCGCCTGACGGACCATCTCCTCCAGCCCTGACATCATGCACCTCCTGGAATTGAGTGGGCCTGCGCGGTTGCCGGGGTCGCGGCGACCGGCGCGGCTGCCGCGTCCCTGTCGCCCGGGTCTTGCGGGTCGTCGGATGCCGGTGGGGCGCCATAGATGCCGTCGGCGTTGGCCGGCCCGAACTCGGCCTCGAGCAGGGCGGCCTCCTCCTGCTCGGTCATGTCCTTGAGGCCGTTGCCGGTGTCCCTCAGCAGGTCGAACTGGTCCTGCTGGGTGGCCGTCGCCGGCTCGTCGACCGGCCGGTCGAGCGCGGGGCCGGGCGTCGGCACCACGTCGGGACCGTCGTCCTCGGGCTCCTCGGCCGGCGGTGTGCCCGCCGCCGGAGGCGGCACACCCGGAGCCGCAGCGGGGCCGGGCTCCACCGCCTCGTCGCTCGCTGGCGCCGGCGCGGCAGCAGCCTCGCTCGGCGGGGCGAGGTCCCCCTTGGCGCCGGGGACGGGCGCGACCGCCGTGCCACCGGGGAGCCCTTCGAGCAGGTTCTGCGCCTGCTTGTCGAGCAGTCGCGACAGGGCCTGCTGGGCGAAGCCGAACACGAGTGCGTAGGCAAGGATCTGTCCCTGCGAGTCGAGCTCGCTCAGGCCCGGGATGAACTCGCCCTGGATGGCGACCAGGCCGAGGATCGCTGTGAGCGCCCCCATCGGCACCTTGAGCATGGCGAGGGCCACCGGAACGTCGTAGGGCGTCGAGGTGCCCTTGAGGTTGCGGATCGACAGCGTGGCCGCGAGGGCACCGCCCAACGCCCCCAGCACCCCGACGACGAGGATGTCGGCGCTCTGCGGGTGGGCGAGCGCACCCTGGCTCGTGGGGCAGGCGGGAATCGTTCCCTTGAAGCACAACGGCATCAGCCAGGGGTTGAAGGCGACGAAGGCCAGGGTGCCCACCACGATCACCATGAGGAACAGCGCTGCCGTCAGCAGGATGTTGCGGAAGCTGCGCAGCTGCGCGTGCTCGAGGTCGAGCTCCTCGTAGCTGTCCCCCACGAGGCGCCGGACGCGGGCGCGTCGCACGTCGGGATGGCAGGCGAGCAGCTCCTTGGCCGTGAGCCGGCGTGGGTCGTCGCGGTGCAGCGTGGCGTTGGCCCGCGCGACGACGTGGGGGACCTCGGCGATCAGCTCGCTCTCGTCGTAGAGGTCGACCATCTGCGCGCGGGCCGTGTGCATCTCCCGGTAGGCCGCCTCGACCAGGGTCCCCCGCCACCAGTTCCAGAACCGGCCGGGCATCGGATCCTGGCGCAGGGCAGCCGCCTTGGCCTTGCCCACCAGGTCGATCACCCCCGCGGCCACGACCTCCTGCGGCTCGGTGAGCGTCCCCCTGGACCGCGCTGCCTGCACCCGCATCTCGAGCTTGTCGGTCTCGACCGCGACCTGCTGCACCCAGATCCGCTTGCGTCTCCCGTTCGAGCCGTGCTTGCCCGCCGTCAGAGTCCCCATGCCGACTCACCTCTTCGCGCTCTTCACACCCCGGCACGTCACGGAGGAGATGGGGCGCCCGTGGTGGCCCGCACCCTGCGCCGAGGTCACCGCCGCGGCCGTGGCCGCCGACGCAATGACCGGCTGGAGCGAGCGCACCCGGGGTGCTCCATACCCTTAGCCGCACCGGCTTTCATGAAAAGGAGTTCGGTAGAGCCGCTTCTGATACGCCCAGCATCGGATGCGGCTCTCTCGCTCGCTACGGTGAGCCGATGACGAGCGACGAGGGCGGGGCGCCGGGAGGCGTGAGCGACGACGCCGAGCACCGGGAGGTCGAGCGGCACGCCAGCTGGGCCGAGCTGTTCTTCGACCTCGTCGCCGTTGCGGCCGTCGCCTCCCTCGCCCACGTGCTCGCCACCGAGCTGAGCTGGCCCGCGCTCGGCCTGTATGCCGTGCTCTTCCTCGCCGTGTGGCTCACCTGGACCACGTTCATGCTCTACGGCAACGTCGCCGGCACCCGCACCCACGTGTTGCGCCTGCTCGTCGGGATGTTCGGTCTGGGTGTCATGGCGGCGTCGGTTCCCGGCGTCACCCGGGCCCTGATCCCCGAGGGCGACGAGGTGGCCCACCCCAGCCGTGCCGTCATGGTGTTCGCCGTCGCCTACATCGCCACTCGGGTCTACGGGGCGCAGTCGTGGCGCCGCGGTGAGGTGCTGCTCGACTTCCCGGTGGCTCAGCACACCTTCGGGGTGCTGCCGTGGGTCATCTCCCTGTTCACCCACCCGCCCGTCACCATCGCCCTGTGGGCGCTCGGGGTCGCGCTCGACCTGTGGCTGGTGCTCGTCGTCTCCGGCGACGACATGCTCGAGCGCTACGAGAGCCGCATCGCCACGGTCATCGAGCGCGAGGAGCGGTCGGCCGCTCGCGCCGCCCGGGGCGGTGGACGGCCGCGGCGCGACACGGCCTCCGAGGACCTTCCGGGCCGACGGGGCCGACGGGGCCGACCGGGCCGACCGGGACGGCCGCGCGGGCCGGAGGCGGTGCGTCAGGCGTTCGCCGCTGTTCCGGTGACGACGGACCCCGCGCACCTCGCGGAGCGGCTGGGGCTGTTCGTGATCATCGTGCTCGGCGAGGGGGTGGTGCAGGTCGTGAATGCCGCGTCGGAGGCGGTGCCCGGGAGGGGGCTGTTCGTGGCGGGTCTGGCGTCGTTCGTGCTGCTTGCGGGGATGTTCGGGCTGTCGGTGCAGTACGGGTTCGCGGGGGTGCCGCACCTGCGCGGTGGGGCGATGGGGGCGCGCGCCGGGCTGGCACTGCACTGCGTGGTGACCGGGGTGATCGCCACGGTGTCCGTGGGGCTGGCGTCGGTCGTCGAGCACGGCAACGAGCCGCTCGACACCGGGCCGCGCTGGCTGCTCTGCGGGGCCGTCGCCGCCTACTTCCTGATCGGCCAGCTCGTCGCGATCGCGGTGAGTGGGCGGGGGGACGCCGTGCGCACCCTGTGGATCTCCAGCGGCGTCGTCGTGCCGGTGCTGCTGGCGCTCCTCGGGGCCCCGCTGCCGGCCACCGTGGTCGCCGCGGTGATCGCGCTCGTGGTGGTGGGGCAGGTCGTCGTGGAGGACCGCTCGAGTGGTCGTGCCGATGCGCCGGATGCCGGCCCAGCCGGTCCCGCGGTCACCTGACCCGGGGCGTCAGGGGTGGAGCAGGGTGGCCAGCTCCTCGACGCCGTCGACCAGGCGCGGCCCGGGACGGGCCCAGTGAGCGTTCGCGTCGACGGCGTGCACCAGGACGCCTGGCGGCAGCAGCCCGGCCGCCACGAGCCCGTCCGCCTGCTTCTGGGCCCCCGCCCGGTCGAACCCGCACGGCGCGACCACCACGACCTCGGGCGCTGCGGCGTGCACCGCATCCCACGTCACGCGCACCGACTTCTCCCCGACCTTCCCGAGCACCGGCTCGCCGCCGGCGGCCACCACCATCTCCGGGATCCAGTGGCCCGGCGCGTACGGCGGGTCGGTCCACTCGAGCACGACCACGCGCGGGTGTGGGCGTCCACGCACCCGGGTGCGGACGGCATCCAGCCGGTCGCGCAGCGACCTGACCAGGGTGAGTGCCGCGCCCTCGCGGCCGGTCGCCCGACCCACCGCCACCACCGACTCGAGCACCTCGTCAAGGGTGTGCGGGTCGACGGTGAGAACCGTTGCGTTGCAACCGAGATGAGCCAGAGCGTCGTCCACGGCCGTGACGTCGACGGCGCAGACCGCGCAGAGGTCCTGGGTGACGACCAGGTCGGCGTCGAGGTCGGCCAGGGCACCGGCATCCAGGCGGTAGAGGTCCGCCCCCGCCGCCACGGCGCGCGCCACGGCGTCGTCGATCTCGCGTGGGGTGAGGCCCTCGGGGAGCGTCGTCGACGACACCACACGTCGCTCGCGGGCCTGCGCGGGGTGGTCGCACTCGAACGTCACCCCCACGACGTCGTCGCCGGCGCCCACCGCGAAGAGGATCTCGGTGGCCGACGGGATGAGGCTCACGATGCGCACCGCCCGACCCTACGGCGCGGATGCCGCGTGGTCCCCTCAGCGGGCCAGGCGCACCTCGTCGCCGAGCCGGGTCAGCTTGTCCGGGTTGCGCACGAAGTACAGCGAGCCGACCACCCCGTCGACGACGTCGATGGTGATGACGCTGTCGACCTCCCCACCGACCCACGCCACCAGGCCCGGCTGCCCACCCACGGAGGTGAGCCGCAGCTCGGCGCCGACCCCCTCCGGCGCCACCGCGGCGAGGAAGCGGACCACCTTGTCGCGGCCGAGAATGGGTCGCAGCGCCGCCTTTCGGACGCCGCCGCCGTCGGTGACCAGCACGACGTCGGGCGAGAGCACGTCCAGGAGCGCCTGCAGGTCGCCGGTGTCGGCCGCTCGGCGGAAGCGCTCGAGCACGGCCGCGTGCTCGGTGCGGTCGACGCGCTGACGTGGGCGCCGGGCGGCGACGTGCTCGCGGGCCCGGTGGGCGATCTGGCGCACCGCGGCCGGCGTGCGGTCGACCGCTGCGGAGATCTCGTCGTAGGGCACGTCGAACACCTCGCGCAGCACGAACACGGCTCGCTCGACCGGGGTGAGGGTCTGGAGCACGAGCAGCATCGCGGTCGAGACGCTGTCGGCGAGCTCCACGTCATCCGCGACGTCGCTGACCGTGAGGAGCGGCTCGGGGAGCCACGGGCCGACGTAGGTCTCGCGCTGTCTCGACACGGTGCGGAAGCGGTTGAGCGACAACCGGATGACGATGCGCACCAGGTAGGCGCGCGGGTCGTTCACCGCGGTCGGGTCGACCCGCGACCACCGCAGCCACGCCTCCTGTACGACGTCCTCGGCATCCGCCGCGACCTCGAGCATCTCGTAGGCGACCGTGAACAGCAGCGGTCGGAGCGCCTCGAACTCGGCCGCGTCGGGCGCCTGCGTCATGCGTGCGAGGGTAGGGCCAGCGGCAGCTCGCAGACGTCGGAGTAGCCCTGCGACTGCAGGCCGGCGGCGCTGTTGAACCGCGAGCGCATGTTCTCCAGAGCGATCAGCTGGGTGAGCTCGACGACAGCCTTGACGCCGAGGGCCTCCTGGAGGCGGGAGCTCAGCTCGTCGTCGACGGCGCAGGGGGTGGCGCTCATCGCCTCGGCGTACTCGAGCACATCGCGCTCGAGCGGGGTGAACACGTCTGACTCCCGCCAGCGCGGCACGTGGCGCACCTTGGCCTCGTCCAGGCCCTCGTCGTGGGCGAGGAAGTAGCCGAAGTCCATGCACCAGCTGCAGCCGATGACCGCCGCGCTGGCCATCTGGGCATAACTGGCGAGGTGCTTGTCGAGGGCGTCCCACTTCGCGACCCTGCGCTCGAAGCCGAGCACCGCCCTCATCACCTTCTGGTGGTGCCAGAGCACGTAGGCGGTGTCGGGCACGGCGCCCCAGGTGCGGCGGGCGTAGGTCTTGAGGATGCCGGCGTAGGGCCCGCTCATCGCGGCCTTGGGGATGCGGAAGGTGCTGGGCACGGTGGTCCTCCTCGGGTGCTGGGGCGGCCCGGGTGGCCGTCCAGCCCTTCAGACACCGCTCGCCCGTGCGGTGTGACACCTCGCCCGGCGCGACTTCGTGCAACTTTCAAGTCGTTCAGACCCGGCAAGCGGGTGCGAGAACCGTGGCCATGTCGCGGGAAGTGGGAGGTCGGCGCCCAGGGCCGGTGGTGGGCGCGGATGCCGTGTGGCCCCGTATGTCGGCGCTCGGTGGTTGGGTGGTGCGATGGCAGCGAGGGCGAGCGGGGCGGCATCCGGGACGGGCGGCGGTCGGGCGAGTGCGAGGACCCCGGCGGCGCAGGGCGGCCGGAAGGTGGGACCGGCATCCGATGAGGCGGTGTGGGAGACGCACCCGGTGACCCCGGACCGGTTCGAGGACTTCGCCGATGTCATCAACCCCACGCGCCGCGCCTACTCGTGCTGGTGCCTGTCGCACCGCCTACGGGAAGCGGACATCCGTGCGCTGGGTGGCGACGGGCCTGACGCTCGTGAGCGGGCGATGCGGGCGCTGTGCGCGCGTGAGAACCCGCCCGGCGTGGTGACCTATCGCGATGGCACACCGGTGGGGTGGTGCAGCATCGGGCCGCGCAGCGAGATCCCGCGGCTGACGCGCTCCACGCTGATCAGGCCGGTCGACGACGTGCCGGTCTGGAGCATCATCTGCGTCGTGGTGCGCAGCGGTCACCGGCGCCAGGGCGTGGTCGGGCACCTGCTGGAGGGAGCGGTCGCCTACGCCGCGGCTGCCGGGGCACCCGCCGTCGAGGCACACCCGGTGGAGCCGAGCGGTCGGATGGACACCACCATGGCGTTCGTCGGCACGCGCTCGATGTTCGAGAAGGCCGGGTTCGCGGTGGTCGGCACGACGGATGCCGTGGCGAGCCGGATGCCGCGCCTCGTCATGCGCCGCACCCTCACCTGACGCCCACCCGAGACCACCTGGCCCGCGGGTCGCCCCGGTGTTCCCGGGGCCTGCCCACTGACTGCAGAATTGCCCACCTCAGTAGGCAGGATCTGCTGGCTCGGCTTGGTGAAGATCCGCAAGAAGTCGGTCAGTTCTCGTGGACGGTGACGAGGACGTTGCCGAGCTTCTGGCCGGTCTCGACATAGCGGTAGGCATCCACGATCTCGTCGAGCCGGAAGGTTGTCGGGTCGAGCAGCGGGCGGAAGGCCCCGCTCTCGAGACGCGAGCGCAGGTGCTCGAGCACCTCGGGAGAGGTCGACGGAAACGGGAAGACCACCCTGCGGCCGCGACCGATCCTGGTGACGAGGGGCAGCGCCACGTTCTGCGCGTAGGGCCCGAGGTCGCTCGACACGTAGACGCCGTTGGGCGCCAGCAACCGCCGGCACGCCCCGAAGGTGCTCTTGCCGACCAGGTCGAGCACGACGTCGACCGTCTCGTCGATGGCGGTGAAGTCCTCCGTCTGGAAATCGACGACGCGGCCGGCGCCGAGGCCCCGCACGATGTCCAGGTGTGCAGTCGGTGCCGTCGCGATGACGTGCGCGCCGAGCTCGGCGAGCAGCTGCACGGCCGCCGACCCGATCGCTCCGGTCGCGCCGTGCACGAGGACCCGGTCGTCCGGCTGCACCCCGGCGCGACGGATGCTGCTCAGCGCGTAGTGCGCGCCCTCGGTCGCGGCGGCGGCCTGGCGCAGGTCGACGCCGTCGGGATTGACTGCGACGAATGAGGATTCGGCCACCGCGACGAGCTCGGCATGGGAACCGAACCGGGGCTCGGCATACCCGAACACGCGGTCGCCCGCAGCGAACCGGGTGACGTCAGGGCCGACCCGCTCGACGACGCCGGCGTACTCCGTGCCCCAGATCGGCACCTTCGGCCCGCGCCAGCCGGAGACCGCGCGGATGAAGAAGGGGTACGCCCGCCGGTAGGCGCTGTCGGTGCGGTTGACCGTGGTGACGTGCACTCGCACCAACAGGTCGTCGTGAGCGACCTCGGGCTCGGGTACGTCGTCGCGTACCTGCACGACCTCCGGCGGTCCGTACTTGATGCTCACCGCGGCCCTCATCCCGGGAACGGGACTCCGGCTGCTCCCGCGTCTTCGAGAGCGGACGCGCCGCCCCGCCCCCAGCGCAGACCGGAAGCGGCCCCTCACCGCGGGGGGGGTGGGGGGGCGCTGCCCGTGTGGCGGGCGCGGGCGGGTG
>JBJMHU010000059.1:0-15529 GCA_045807225.1 Ornithinibacter sp.
CCGCTGGCCCGACGGCCTGGAGAAGTGCGTGGGTTGCGAGCTGTGCGCCTGGGCCTGCCCGGCGGACGCCATCTACGTCGAGGGCGCGGACAACACCGAGGAGGAGCGCTTCTCCCCGGGCGAGCGCTACGGCCGCGTCTACCAGATCAACTACCTGCGTTGCATCCTCTGCGGCCTGTGCATCGAGGCGTGCCCCACCCGCGCGCTCACCATGACCAACGTCTACGAGCTCGCCGACAACAACCGGGCCGACCTGATCTTCACCAAGGACCAGCTGCTCGCCCCGCTGCAGCAGGGCATGCTCCAGCCGCCGTTCCCGATGGCCGACGGCCTCGAGGAGCGCGACTACTACCTGGGCAAGGTCTCCTCGGCCACCGACACCCAGCGGGCCTACGTCGAGGCCCACACACGCACGAGCGACGACGCGGAGGTGACCTCGTGACGAGCAGCGGCGAGGCAGTCCTGTTCTACATCCTCGGGCCGCTCGCGGTCGTCGGCGCCCTCGGGCTCATCTTCGCCCGCAAGGCCGTGCACGCGGCCATCGGCATGGCGATGACGATGATCATCCTGGGCGTGTTCTACATCGCCCAGGACGCCGACTTCCTCGGCGTCATCCAGATCTTCGTCTACACCGGCGCGGTCATGATGCTGTTCCTGTTCGTGCTCATGCTGGTCGGGGTCGACTCCTCCGACAGCCTGGTCGAGACGCTCACCGGCCAGCGCTGGGCGACGGTCGTGCTCAGCATCGGGCTCGCCGGCATCCTCACCACTGCCATCGGCCAGGTGAGCGTCGGCTCCCCCAAGGGGGTGGGCGCGCTCAACGCCGAGACGGGCAACGTCTCGGGCGTCGCCCAGCTGATCTTCGGCCGTTACGTGTGGGTCTTCGAGATGACGAGCGCCCTGCTCATCACCGCCGCGCTCGGCGCGATGGTGCTGGCCCACCGCGAGCGGCTCGGGCGCGGCCCGAACCAGCGTGAGTGGAGCAGGCGCCGCTTCCGCGAGGGCGAGCACCTCGCCGGCCTGCCGGCGCCCGGCGTCTACGCCCGCCACAACGCCGTCGACACCCCGGCGCTGCTGCCCGACGGCACCCCCTCGCAGCTGTCGGTCTCGCGTGTGCTCACGGCCCGCGACCAGAACCTCTCCCCGGAGGTCTACCGCGAGGCCGAGGCCCAGATCGAACGCGACATGCAGGAGGGGAGCGACCGGTGAACGTCGTCAACTACATCTACCTGGCGACGATCCTGTTCGCGATCGGCGGAGCGACCGTGCTCACCCGCCGCAACGCGATCATCGTCTTCATGGGCGTCGAGCTCATGCTCAACGCGACCAACCTCGTCTTCGTCACGTTCGCCCGCATCCATGGCGCCCTCGACGGCCAGGTGCTTGCCCTCTTCGTCATGGTGGTGGCCGCGGCGGAGGTCGTCGTCGGACTCGCAATCATCATGGCGATCTTCCGTTCCCGCCGCTCGGCCTCGGTCGACGACGCGAACCTGCTGAAGCTGTAAGGAGCACCAGTGTCCTCACTCACCTTCGAGGTGGTGGCCGACGCGAGCGGAGCCTCCGCCGTCGCGTGGCTGCTCATCGCGCTGCCGCTGCTCGGTGCTGCGATCCTCCTGCTCGGCGGGCGGCGCACCGACAAGGTCGGCGCCTACCTCGGAACCGGCATGTCCTGGGCCGCCTTCGCCGTGGGCCTGGTGATCATGCTCCAGCTCGTGGGCCTGTCGCCCGAGGCACGGGCGATGCACCTCACCCTGTGGGACTGGATCCCCGCGGGCTCCTTCCAGCTCGACGCCGGCCTGCTGGTCGACCCGCTGTCGATGTGCTTCGTCATGCTGATCACCTTCGTCGGGTCGCTGATCCACGTGTACTCGATCGGCTACATGGAGCACGACCCCGACAAGCGTCGCTTCTTCGCCTACCTGAACCTGTTCATCGCCTCGATGCTCCTGCTGGTGCTCGCCGACTCCTACCTGCTGCTGTTCGTCGGCTGGGAGGGCGTGGGCCTGGCCTCGTACCTCCTGATCGGCTTCTGGAACTGGAACCCGGCCTACGCGACCGCCGCCAACAAGGCGTTCTTCGTCAACCGGGTCGGCGACCTCGGCCTGCTCATCGCGATCATGCTGATGTTCGTCACCTTCGGCGGCGTCGACTACGCCACCGTCGACACGGGCGTCAACGGCGCCAGCTCGGGTGTGCTGACCGCGATCGGGCTGCTCCTGCTCGTCGGGGCCTGCGGCAAGTCGGCACAGTTCCCGCTCCAGTCGTGGCTGGGCGACGCCATGGCCGGCCCGACCCCGGTCTCGGCGCTCATCCACGCGGCGACCATGGTCACCGCCGGCGTCTACCTGATCGTCCGCTCCGACGTCATCTTCACGGCCACCCCCGACGCCCGGCTCGCCGTGGCGTTCGTCGGGGCGATCACGCTGATCTTCGGGGCGATCATCGGCTGCGCCAAGGACGACATCAAGAAGGCCCTCGCGGCCTCGACGATGAGCCAGATCGGCTACATGATGCTCGCGGCGGGGCTGGGCCCGATCGGCTACGCCTTCGCGATCTTCCACCTGCTCACCCACGGCTTCTTCAAGGCGGGGATGTTCCTCGGGGCCGGGTCGGTCATGCACGGCATGCGCGACCGGGTCAACATGCGGTACTACGGCGCGCTGGCCTGGGTCATGCGCATCACCTGGATCACCTTCGGGCTGGGCTGGCTGGCGATCATCGGCGTCCCACCGTTCTCGGGGTTCTGGTCCAAGGACAAGATCATCGAGTCGGCCTTCGTCGGTGAGGGCTGGCAGCCATGGGTGTTCGGCACCACCGCCATGCTCGGTGCCGGGATCACGGCCTTCTACATGTCGCGGCTGTTCTTCATGACCTTCCACGGTGAGAAGCGCTGGGAGGACGACCAGCACCCGCACGAGTCGCCATTGACCATGACCATCCCGATGATGGTGCTCGCCCTCGGCTCGGCCTTCCTCGGCCTGATCCTCGGGCCGACCGGCATCATCACCGCCTGGCTGGCGCCGGTGGTCGGCGAGCCGGTCGAGGACCACCCGGTCCTGCCGGTGCCCGTGATCATGGTGCTCACCCTCGCGCTGGTCTTCGTGGGCGGGTTCTGGGCCTGGCGGCGCTACGGCGCCGACGACGTGCCCGAGGTCGCACCCAAGGGCTCGGCGATCACCCGGGCGGCCCGGGTCGACCTCTACCAGGACACCGTCAACGAGGGCCTGTTCATGCGTCCCGGCGTCCACCTGACCCGCGGGCTGGTGTTCGCCGACGCCCGCGGGGTCGACGGGGCGGTCGGTGGCATGGCGGCCCTGGTCGGCGGGGTCTCCTCGAGGCTGCGCCACCTCCAGACCGGCTACGCCCGGTCGTATGCCCTGACGATGCTCACCGGTGTCGTCACCATCCTCGGCGCTCTGTGGGTGATCCAGTGAACTCCCTGCCCCTGCTCACCCTGATGATGGTGGTGCCGCTGCTCGGCGCCCTCGTCGTCGCTGCGCTGCCCGGCAACGCCGCGCGCCAGGCGAAGCCGGTGGCCCTCGGCGTCTCGCTGGTCACGCTCGCCCTGGCCGTGCTCGCCTGGGTGCGGTTCGACGCCGGGTCCGGCGAGCAGTTCCAGCTCTCCGAGGTGCACTCGTGGATCCCGCAGTTCGGGGTCTCCTACGCGCTGGGCGTCGACGGCATCGCGCTGTCGCTCATCGTGATGGCCGCCATCCTCGTGCCGGTCTGCCTGCTCGCCGCGTGGAACGACCTCACCCCCGTCGTCGACGAGTCGCTCGGCGACGACGAGGCGGCGGATGCCGCGCACGCTCTCGCGCTGCGCAACAAGCGCTACTTCGCGCTGATGCTCGTGCTCGAGGCGTTCATCGTCGGCGTCTTCGCCGCCACCGACGTGTTCTTGTTCTACGTCTTCTTCGAGGCGATGCTGATCCCGGTCTACTTCCTGATCGGCCTGTTCGGCGGTCCCCGCCGGCAGTACGCCGCGGTCAAGTTCCTGCTGTTCTCGCTCGCGGGCGGCCTGGTCATGCTCGTGGCCGTCATCGGGGTCTACATCGCCGGCCCCGGTGGCGAGAACGGCTTCCTCATCTCCAGCCTCACCGGCAACCTCGACGCGTCGACCGTGGCGCTGCGCTGGATGTTCGTCGGGTTCTTCGTCGCGTTCGCCGTCAAGGCGCCGATGTGGCCGGTGCACACCTGGCTGCCCGATGCCGCCACCGAGGCTCGCCCCGCGACCGCGGTGCTGCTGGTCGGCATCCTCGACAAGGTCGGCACGTACGGGATGATCAGGTTCTGCCTCCAGCTGTTCCCGGAGGCCTCGAAGTGGGCCACCCCGGTGGTCATCACGCTGGCCGTCATCTCGATCATCTACGGCGCGCTGCTGGCGATCGGCCAGACCGACATGATGCGGCTCATCGCGTTCACGTCGATCAGCCACTTCGGCCTGATCGTGCTGGGTATCTTCGCGCTGACCAGCGTCGGTGGCGCGGGCTCGACCCTCTACATGGTCAACCACGGCTTCTCGACCGCCGGGCTGTTCCTGCTGGCCGGTTTCCTCGTCGCCCGCCGTGGCTCGAAGCGGATCCCCGACTACGGCGGCTGGCAGCGGGTCACACCGGTGCTCGCCGGGTCGTTCCTCGTGGTCGGGCTCTCCAGCCTGGCCCTGCCCGGCCTGTCCTCGTTCGTGTCGGAGTTCCTCGTGCTGCAGGGCACCTTCATGCGCTACGAGGCCGCCGCCGTCATCGCGACCCTCGGCACCGTGCTGGCCGCGCTCTACATCCTGCTGATGTACCAGCGCACCATGACCGGGCCGAAGCCGATCTTCACCGAGGGTGAGGCGCCGCGTGACCTGTCGATCCGCGAGAAGGTCGTCGTGGTGCCGATCATCGCCTCGTTCATCCTGCTCGGCTTCTTCCCCAAGCCCGTGCTCGACATCCTCAACCCGGCCGTCGACCGCACGCTGACCTACGTCGGCGTCACCGACCCCACGCCGACCAACGCCTCCGGGAGCACCAAGTGACCGCCGCCGTGATCGCCGCCGAGTTCAAGTCCGTCGACGTCGACTACGCCGCCATCGCCCCGATCCTGGTCGTCGTCCTCGGGTCGCTCGTGGGGGTGCTCGTCGAGGCGTTCGCGCCTCGGCGCGCCCGGCACGGCATCCAGGTGTGGCTGACCACGCTGGTGCTGCTCGGCGCCTTCGCGGCGCTGCTGGTGTGGTCGCGCGACAACCAGACCATCACCCTGGGCGGCTCGGTCGTCATCGACGGCGTCTCGGTCTTCCTCATGGGCGCCCTGCTGCTGCTGGCGGTGATCAGCGTGCTCATCATGGGCGAGCGGTTCGGGGGTGTCGGCGGTGACGCGTTCACCCCGATGGGCGCCTCCACGCCGGGCTCCAACCAGGAGGACATCGCCACCCGCGCCGGGTACGCCACCTCCGAGGTCTTCCCGCTCACCCTGTTCGCGGTGCTGGGGATGATGGTCTTCCTCACCGCCAACGACCTGATCACCATGTTCGTGGGGCTCGAGGTGCTCTCGCTCCCGCTCTACGTGATGACCGGCCTGGCCCGGCGGCGCCGCCTGCTGTCGCAGGAGGCCGCCCTGAAGTACTTCCTGCTCGGTGGCTTCTCCAGCGCGTTCTTCCTGTTCGGCTCCGCCCTGCTCTTCGGCTACGCCGGCTCCTCGGACCTGCGGGCCATCTCCGCCGCCATCTCGACGACACGCGGCGACCTCGACGGGTTGCTCATCCCCGGGGTGGTCCTGCTCCTCGTCGGCCTGCTCTTCAAGGTCGGCGCCGTGCCGTTCCACTCGTGGACCCCCGACGCCTACCAGGGCGCCCCCACCCCGGTCACCGGGTTCATGGCCGCCTGCACCAAGCTCGCGGCCTTCGGCGTCATCCTGCGGGTGGCCTTCGTCGGCGTCGGCGCCGACCGCTGGGACTGGCAGGGCGGCATCTACGTGATCGCGGTGCTCACCATGGTCGTCGGCGCGGTGCTCTCGGTCACCCAGACCGACGTCAAGCGCCTGCTCGCCTACTCCTCGATCGCCCACGCCGGCTTCATCCTCGTCGGCGTGCTGGCGTTCTCGCAGGCCGCGATCGGCGGCGTGATGTTCTACCTGGTGGCCTACGGCTTCGCCACCGTCGCCGCGTTCGGCATGGTCGCGATGGTGCGCCAGGGCGGCTCGGAGGCCTCGCACCTCTCGCAGTGGGCGGGCCTGGGCCGCCAGCACCCGGTGTTCGCGGCGACGTTCTCGTTCCTGCTGCTCGCCTTCGCCGGCATCCCGCTCACCTCGGGTTTCACCGCCAAGTACGCCGCGTTCTCGCCCGCCGTCGCCTCCGGTGCGGGGGGCGCGCTGCTCGTGCTCATCGCGGTGCTCGCGTCGGCCGTCACCGCGTTCGTCTACGTGCGGCTCATCGTGCTGATGTACTTCACCGAGGCGACCGGTGACGACGAGGTCGTCGTCGTGCTCACCCCGTCGATCGGCTCGACCGTGGCGATCACGGCGGGCGTGGCCGCCACCGTGGTGCTCGGCATCGTGCCCAGCTTCCTCCTCGAGATCGCGAGCAACGCCTCGCAGTTCCTGTTGTGACGCCGGTGACGGCGGAACCGGTCCAGCGCGGCACCCCCTCGGTGCTCGAGCTGCCCGGTGCCTCCGAGCGGCTGCGGGCGCGGCTCGCCGAGGGGCTGGCTGCCGTCAACACGCTCATCGCCGCCCGGGTCGACTCCGACGACCCGTTCATCGCGCAGGCCGGCTCGCACCTCACCGCAGCAGGGGGCAAGCGGTTCCGTCCCCTGCTCACGCTGCTCGCGGCCGAGCTCGGCGACGGCATCGACGAGCGCGTCGTGGCCGCCGCGACGGGCGTCGAGCTCACCCACCTGGCCTCGCTCTACCACGACGACGTGATGGACGAGGCGCAGGTGCGGCGTGGTGCCTCGAGCGCCAACGCCGCCTACGGCAACTCCACGGCCATCCTGGTCGGCGACCTGCTCTTCGGCACGGCGTCCGACATCGTGGCCGACCTCGGCCCGCAGGCCGTCAAGATCCAGGCCCAGACGTTCGTGCGGCTGTGCTCGGGCCAGATCCGCGACGACCGACCGTGCCCGCCCGGCACCGACCCGGTCGACTACTACCTCGGCGTGCTCGCCGACAAGACCGGGGTGCTCATCGCCACGGCCGCGCGCTACGGCGCGATGTTCGGCGGCTGCGACGACGCCACGATCGAGACGATGCGCGAGTTCGGTGAGCTGCTCGGCGTGGCCTTCCAGCTCGCCGACGACCTCATCGACATCGAGTCCGAGGCCGACGAGACCGGCAAGACGCCGGGCACCGACCTGCGCGAGGGCAAGCGCACGCTGCCCGTCATCCACGTGCTCACCTCCGGCGACCCCGCCGACGACCGGCTGCGCACGCTGCTCACCGGCGACCTCGAGGACGACGCGCGGCTCTCCGAGGCGCTGGGGCTGCTGCGCGGGCACCGAGCCATGGACCTCTCGCGCGAGCACACCTATGCCGTCGCGCGCCAGGCGCAGGACGTGCTCACCGCACTGCCCGACAGCGACGCCAAGGACGCCCTGCGCGCCCTGGCGACCGGTGTGGTCACCCGCGTCGGCTGAGCCACCCCCGGGTCAAGACCGACCAAAAGGTCGAAGTTGCCCCACGCCCGCTGGGGCAGGATCGACCTATTGGTCGATGTTGCCCCGCAGCTGGCGGCTCGACGCGTCGGGCTCGGGGCCCACTGCTGCGGGCACCCCCTCGCGGACCTTCGGGATCGACAGGGTGATCGCCACCGAGGCGAAGCACAGGGCGGCCGCCACCACCCAGGCCCAGTGGTAGTCGCCCTGGCTGGTGCGCACCCAGCCGGCGACGCTGGCGCCGACTCCCGCGCCGACCATGTGCGCGGCGAACACCCAGCCGAAGACCACGCCCGAGTCGGCCAGCCCGAAGTGGATGCGGCACAGGGCCACCGTGGGAGGCACCGTCGCCACCCAGTCGAGCCCGTAGAACACGATGAAGACCCACATGCCGGGCGCGATGCCGGGGGCCAGCACGGCATCCAGCGCGAGCAGCGACAGGGCGCGCCCGCCGTAGTAGGCGACCAGCAGCAGGCGGGGGTCGACCCGGTCGGTGAGCCACCCGGAGCCGACCGTGCCCACGATGTCGAAGATGCCGACGACGGCGAGCAGCCCGGCCGCGGTGGTCGACGGCATCCCGTGGTCGTGGGCGGCCGGCACGAAGTGGGTCTGGATGATGCCGTTGGTCGACCAGCCGCACACCCAGAACGTGAGGACCAGCGCCCAGAACGCCCACCGCCGAGAAGCGCGGCGCAGCACCCCGATGGCGACTCGCGCGGGGGAGGCGCCGGTGCGCCCGCCCTCCACCACGACGCTGCCCGGCTCCATGCCGTAGGGCAGCAGCCCGTGGTCGGAGGGCCGGTCGCGCAGGAAGGCGACGACGAGCACGGCCATGAGCAGGGCCAGCCCCGCGACGATGCCGGCTGCGGCGCGCCACCCGTCGTTGACGGCGGTGCGGGCGATGAGCGGGAGGAAGAGCAGCTGCCCGGTGGCGCTGGCGGCCGAGAAGATGCCGGTGACCAGTCCGCGCTGCGTGTGGAACCACCGGTTCGCGACGATGGCACCGAACACCAGGGCCATCGCGCCGGTGCCCACCCCGATGAACACCCCCCACAGCAGCCACAGCTGCCAGGGCCGGGTCATCACCGTGGTCAGCCCGCTGGCCACCCCCACGACGACGAGGGCGACCGCCACGGTGCGCCGCACGCCGAAGCGCTCCATGAAGGCCGCGGCGAACGGTGCGATGAGGCCGTAGAGCACCAGGTTGAGGCTGACCGCCCCCGAGGTGACCGCCCGCGACCAGCCGAACTCGGCCTCGATCGGCTCGAGCAGCACCCCGGTGGAGCTGCGGAAGGCCGCGGCGGCGACCAGGGCTCCGAGGGTCACGGCAGCGACGACCCAGGCCCGGTGCCACCGCGTGCGCGGCGGGTCGCCGACGAATGTCCCGGGGTCGTGGGTCACCGGCCCAGCATCGCACTAGGGTCGGCACCGTGACGGTCACGGACCACTGGGCGAGAGCGACGGCAGGGCTGCCGGCCCCCTTCGTGGTGCTCGACCTCGACGCCTTCGACGCCAACGCCGACGACCTCGTCGCGCGGGCCGGTGGGCTGCCGGTACGCGTCGCCTCCAAGTCGGTGCGCTGCCGCGCCCTGCTCGACCGGGTGCTGCAGCGGCCCGGATTCGCCGGCGTGATGGCGTACTCGGTGCCCGAGGCGGCCTGGCTGGTCGAGTCGGGGGTGCACGACGTCTTCGTGGCCTACCCCAGCGTCCACGAGCCCGCGCTGCGGGCCGTGGCCACCGACGACCGGCTCCGCGCCGAGGTGACGGTCACGATCGACTCGGTCGAGCACGTGCGCTGGCTGCGCGACACCCTCGGAGCCGACGTCGCCGGCCTCGGGGTGGCGCTCGACTGCGACGCGTCGCTTCGGGTGGGGCGGGTGCACCTCGGAGTGCGCCGCTCCCCGACCCGCGGCCCGGAGCAGGCGCTGGCCGTCGTGCGCGCGGCACAGGGGGTGGGGCTGGACGTGCGCGGCGTCATGTTCTACGACGCCCAGGTCGCCGGCCTACCGGATGCCGGGCCGCACGTTCGCACGATGAAGCGCCGCTCCGTGCGTGAGCTGGGCGAGCGTCGTGCCGCCGTCGTGGCGGCGGTGCGTACCGAGGCCGACCTGCGCTTCGTCAACGGGGGAGGCACGGGCAGCCTGCACCGCTTCGCCGGCGACCGGGTCGTCACCGAGCTGGCCGCGGGGTCCGGCCTGTACGCGCCCACGCTGTTCGACGGCTACGACGACTTCACCCCGCGACCGGCGATGGCCTTCGCCCTACCGGTCGTCCGCCGCCCCGGGCCCGGCTACGTCACCGCCTTCGGTGGCGGCTACGTGGCGAGCGGGCAGCCCGGCTGGTCGCGGGTGCCGTCACCGGTGCGCCGCGGGCTGTCGCTGGTGCGCACCGAGGCGGCCGGCGAGGTGCAGACACCCCTGCGCGGCACGGCGGCCGACGGGGTGCGGATCGGGGACCGGGTGTGGCTGCGGGGCGCCAAGGCCGGCGAGCTGCTGGAGCGGTTCGACACGGTGCACCTCGTGCGCGGGGACGACCTGGTGCAGACGGTGCAGTCCTATCGCGGTGAAGGAAGGAACTTCGGGTGAGCGAGTGGCGCAACTGGGGTGGCAACGTGCGGGCCACCCCTTCCCAGGTGCAGCACGTCGGCACCCGCGAGGGGGTCGCGGATGCCGTGCGGCGTGCGGCCGCGAGCGGCCTGCGGGTGCGGGTGTCCGGCTCAGGTCACTCGTTCACCCCCCTGGTGGCCACCGACGGGCTGCTCCTGCACGTCGACCGGCTGAGCGGCCTGCTGGGCTTCGACCGGGCCAGCCGCCGGGTGCGGGTGCTCGCCGGCACCCCGCTGCACGTGCTCAACCCGGCGCTGCAGGCCCTCGGGCTGGCCCTGCCCAACCTCGGCGACATCGACCGGCAGACGATCAGCGGCGCGACCGCCACCGGGACGCACGGCACGGGCACCCGCCGCCAGGGGATCGCCGCGGCGGTCAGCGGTCTCACCCTCGTGCTGGCCGACGGGTCGACCCTCGACTGCTCCGCCGAGGTGGAGCCGGACGTCTTCGACGCCGCCCGCATCGGGCTGGGCGCCCTCGGCGTGGTCACCGAGGTCGAGCTGGAGTGCGTTCCGGCCTACCGCCTGCACGCCAAGGAGGCGCCAGCGTCGCTCACCGAGCTGCTGCCCGTCATCCAGGCCGAGGCCGACGGCACCGACCACCTCGACCTGCTCTGGTTCCCGCACTCCGACCGGGTGCTCACCAAGCGCAACGACGTCGTCGAGCCGGGCGAGGGGCCGCCGCCCCTGGCCGGCTGGCGCTCGCGGGTCGAGGACGACCTGGTGGCCAACCGGCTGTTCGA
This sequence comes from Ornithinibacter sp., assembly GCA_045807225.1. GTDB lineage: Bacteria > Actinomycetota > Actinomycetes > Actinomycetales > Dermatophilaceae > Fodinibacter. Next base: position 10,977 of record JBJMHU010000059.1, read on the forward strand.
GGGGGTGAACCGGCTGGCCGCCGTTCGCCCCGGCCTGGTGCCCACCATCAACCGGCTGAGCGCGCGGATGATCGGCACTCGCGAGTTCGCCGACGACTCGTGGAAGGTGTTCTGCTCCCCGCGCGACGTGCGGTTCGTCGAGAGCGAGTACGCCGTGCCGCGGCACGCGGTCGAGGCCGTGCTCACCGAGCTGCGCGCCTGGTTCGCGTGCACCGACGCGGCCGTCCCGTTCCCGGTGGAGGTGCGCTTCATCGCCGCCGACGACGTGTGGCTGTCGACGGCGTACGAGCGCGACAACGCGTACGTCGCGGTGCACCAGTACCACCGGATGGACCCGCGCCCCCTGTTCGCCGCCTTCGAGGCGATCGTGGCCGAGCACGCCGGTCGGCCGCACTGGGGCAAGGTGCACTCGCTCGGAGCCGGGCGGCTGCGCGAGCTCTACCCCCGCTTCGACGACTTCCGGGCGGTGCGCGAGCGGCTCGACCCCGGCCACCTCTTCACCAACGAGCACCTCGCCCACCTGCTGGACGGGTGAGAGTGGTGCTCGTCCCCGAACGCGAGATCACCACCGACGTGGCCCTGTGCCGACCCGACGGGCGACTGAACCCAACCGCAGTCGGGTGGACCCGGCATCCGCTGCACGACACCAGCGGCATCGGCACCGGCCGGCACGGCTGGGGTCGCAACAAGCGCTGGGAGTACTGGGCGGTGACCACGCCGACGCACCTGGTCGGGGTCACCGTCTCGTCGCTCGACTACGCCGGCGTGCACGGGATCTGGGTGCACGACCGACGCACCGGCGAGACGGTCAGCTCCGACGCCATCGACCCGCTCGCCCGTGGGGCCACCCTGCCACCTCGCCTGGATGCCGGTCCCGCCCGGGCCCGGACCAAGCAGCTGAGCATCGACATCGAGCCGGTGCCCGGCGGCACATGTCTTGAGGTCCGCGCACCCAGGCTGCGGCTTGAGGTGCTGGCGTCGCGGCCGCCGGGGCACGAGGCGATGGGGGTGGTCGTGCCGTGGTCGCCGCGGCTGTTCCAGTACACCGTCAAGGACGTCGCGCGACCGGCGTCAGGGCGCCTGTGGGTCGACGGGCTCGAGCACGACGTCCCCTCCGGGGAGTCGTGGGCGGTGCTCGACCACGGCCGTGGCCGCTGGCCCTACTCGATGCACTGGAACTGGGGCGCCGGGGCGGGGGTGGTCGACGGCCGGGTGGTCGGAGTCCAGGTCGGCGGTCGCTGGACCGACGGCACCGGCTCGACCGAGAACGCCCTGGTCGTCGACGGCCGCGTGCACAAGGTCGGCGAGCAGCTCGCCTGGGACTACGACCCGGCCGACTGGCTGGCGCCGTGGCGGGTGCGCGGAGAGCTCGCCGACCTCACCTTCACGCCGTTCTGGGACCACGCCTCGTCGACCAACCTCGGCGTGCTCGCCCAGCGAGCCGACCAGTGCTTCGGGCACTGGACGGGTTGGATGAGCGACGATGCCGGCGAGCGCGTGCCGGTGGACGGCATCCTCGGGTGGGCCGAGGACGTCCAGAACCGGTGGTGACCAGTGCGGTTCAGGCAGAAGAGGATTCGCCACCACGAGCAGTGAGCTCCTCGCGCAGCCGCGGCTCGGTGCGCCGCTCGGGGTGGATGCCGCGCTTGTCGGCATAGAAGGCGCGCACGAAGTCCATGTCGGCGACCACGTCGGTGGTGGCGGTGAACGTCGGCCCGAACCCGGAGGTGCGCGACGGGCCGTCGATGAAGGCGAGCGAGATCGGCAGCTTGGTCGTGCGGGAGATGCGCCAGAACCCCGACTTCCAGTAGTCGCCCCTCGTGCGGGTGCCCTCGGCGGCCAGGATGAGCAGGAACGGCGCACCGGTCCTCGCCTCGTGCAGGAGATCGCGGACCACCGCGCCGGGGTTGGTGCGGTCGAGCGGGATGCCACCGAGCCGGGGGAGGAGCCAGCCGAGCGGCCCGCGGAACAGCTCCTTCTTGATGAGCACCCGTGGAGCGACGCCGCCGCGCCACATGACGAGCAGCATCATCACGAAGTCCCAGTTGGACGTGTGCGGCGCGCCCACGAGGATGCCGCTGCGAGGAACCTCGCCGACGGCGGTCCACCGGGTGGCCCACAGCACGAACCTGGCCAGCCGGCTCAGCATCACGGGTCCTCTCCCGGACCCCGCGACGGCGGCGTCCTGCGCCACCACGGTACGGGAGGCCGGCGGGACCCCGGCCGGTGGTCAGTAGCGCAGCCGGAGGCGGGGGGCACGGAACCAGGGGTCGAAGTAGGTGCCGAACCTGGCCCGGGCCTCGGCGATGCGCCCGCCCGGGTCGTCGAGCAGCACGTCGACGCCGTGGCCGAAGGTCAGCGCGTCGACGGCAAGGCCCTCGAGCCGTTCCAGCGAGGTCACCCACGCCTCGGCGTCCGAGCCGACGGCCGCGGAGAACCCGCCCCACAGGGTGTCACCGGCCAGCAGCACCGACCGCCCACCGACGTGCGCGACGACGCAGACCGACCCGGGGGTGTGCCCGGGCGTGTGCAGCACCTGCAGCGACGCGCCACCCAGGTCGAGGACCTGCCCGTCGGACAGCGCGACCGGGTCGAAGGCCGGGAACGCCTCGCCGTAGAGCGACCCGGCGCAGGTGCGCACCGGGTCGCCGGTGCGCACCGCCTCGGCGTCGCCGGGGTGCACGTGGACGGGGATGCCGTGCGCGGCCCACCTGGCCCCGTCACCGACGTGGTCGAAGTGGCCGTGGGTGGCGACCACCGCGGTCAACGCCGTCGGGACGACTCCGGCGTGCAGCAGGGTCTGATCGAACAGGTCGGCACCGAGGCCGGTGCCGCAGTCGACCAGGGCGGCCCGCTGCCCGGAGACGAGGTACGCGGCGGCGTCCCAGGCGTGGGTGATGCCGGGCCCGGCGACCTGGCACAGCCCGTCGGCGAGCCACACGGGCGTGCCGGCACCCGCGGCCCGGCCGCCCGCCGGCGCTGCGGCGGCCGTCGTCACGACGTCGACCCCGCACGTGCCGGGTTATTGCCGTCAGCTGCCGGAGTTGACAGCAATAACCCGGCACCTGCCAGGGATGCCGTCGCCACCGGGTTCGCCGGGGCCTGGGTCGACAGGGTGGCCTGCGTCGCCTCCGTCGCCTGCGTCGTCGCCTGGGTCGCCTCGTCGGGGACGGGCAGCGTGACGCTGCACGCGCTGACCCACTCCAGCCGGGGGAGCGGCAACGGGCGCACCGGCCCGACGACGACCAGCTCGGTCGCCAGCCGCAGGTCGGTGCACGACGCTCCCACCCACACGGTGTGCCGGCCGGGGTCGACGATGCGCTCGGTGCGCCCGGCGTGGGCGAACGCCCCGGCGGGCACCGTGAAGGTCACCCGCACCGCGCCGCCGGCGGGCACGGCGACCCGGGTGAACCCGACCAGCTCGAGCGCCGGGCGGGACACCTGCCCCACGTGGTCGCGGGCGTAGAGCTGCACGACGTCCTCGCCGTCGAGCGCGCCGGTGTTGGTGACCGTCAGCGACAGCTGCACCTGCCCGTCGACCGGCAGCGTCGGGCTCGACACGGTCAGGTCGGAGTACGCGAACGGGCTGTAGCCCAGGCCGTGGCCGAAGGCGAACCGCGGCCTGCTCGTCTCGTCGAGGTAGTGGTGCCGGGCGAGCGGCTTCGAGGAGTGGTGCGCCGGCTGCTGACCGGCGCCCCGGGCGAAGGTGATCGGGCAGCGCCCGGACGGGTTCAGCTCGCCGAACACGACGCGGGCCAGGGCGTCGGCGCCGGCCTCGCCGCCGAACCAGACGCTCAGCAGGGCGGAGGCGTCCTCGCACACCGCCAGGTCGAGCCCTCGGCCGGCCGTGACGACGGCGACGGTGGGGGTGCCGGTGGCGAGCACGGAGGCCACCAGGTCGGGCTGGGAGCCGGGCAGGGTCAGGGTGTGCCGGTCGGTTCCCTCGCCGACGGTGCCGGTGCCGAAGTGGCCCGGCCGGTCGCCGACCAGCACGATGGCGACGTCCGCCTCCCGCGCCGCTCGGGCCGCCTCGGCGATTCCGGCCGGGTCGTCGCGGTAGCCGGCAGAAGGCCCGGCCGCGAAGGTGGCATCGGCCAGCGAGCGGGTGGTCAGGTGGCCGGCCGGCCGGCAGGCTGCCACGTGGGTGACCTCGACGCCGTGCCGGTCCGCGACCTGACGCAGGGCGTCGAGGAAGGTCGGAACCAGTGGGCCACAGGCGAACCGGTCGTCCTCGAAGCGGTAGCCCACGTGGTTGGGCCAGGAGTAGTTGCCCGCGAGCACGCTGGGGTCGTCGACCCACGGGCCGACCACCGCGACCCGGCGCACCCCCCGCAGCGGCAGCACGCCGTCGTTGCGCAGCAGGGTGACCGACCGCTCCGCCAGCGCCCGGGCTGCGTCGCGCGCTGAGGGTGGGTCCAGCGGCACGTGCGCATCCGGGCCGTAGGGGTGCTCGAACACCCCGAGCCGGAACTTCCGGGTCAGCACCCGGGTGACGGCCGCGTCGAGGAGCGCGACCGGCACGCGCCCGGCATCCACGGCTGCCACCAGGGCGG
>JBJMHU010000060.1:0-49786 GCA_045807225.1 Ornithinibacter sp.
GCCGTGGTCGATGTGCGCGATGATGCAGAAGTTGCGGATGATCGCGGGATCGGTCTTCCCCGGCTGGGGGGCGTGCGACAGGGACACAGGTTGCTTTCAGGTCGGCGTGCTCGGTCAGGCGTCCGGTCATTCTCCCTCACCGGCCGAGGGTCCGTGAACCGGCGGGGCGGGCGCGGCGACGGCGGGCCGTCCGGTTGAATCCCGGGCATGACCGCGCCCCACGCCCTGGCCACCGTCGAGAACGTCCCGCACGGGCGCACGGCGCGGCGGCTCGAGTGGGGCCACCTGCCACCGACGGTACGACGGCTCGTCGAGCGGCACCTCGGCGCGCCGGTGGTGTCCGCGGAGTCGCAGGGCGGTGGGTTCACGCCGGGGTTCGCCTCGCGGCTGACCGCCGAGAACGGCGCGCGGCTGTTCGTGAAGGCAGCCAGCAAGAAGGCGCAGCCGCAGTTCGCCGCGTCGTACGCCGAGGAGGCCCGCAAGGTCTCGCTGCTCCCGCCCGGCACCCCCGCCACCCGGTTGCTCTGGACCCACGACGACGAGCTGTGGATCGTGCTCGCCTTCGAGTGCGTGGACGGCCGGCAGCCGCGCCGGCCCTGGCGCGAGCGAGAGCTGGGCGCCTGCCTGGACACGCTCGGCGCGGTCGCCGAGGCGCTCTCGCCGGTTCCGGACGCGATGGGGCTGCATCCGGTGACCGACGACCTGCCCGCGCTGCTGACCGGCTGGGACGTGGTGCGCAGCAGCCGCCCGCAGTGGCCGCACCTCGAGGACGCGGCCGCGCTCGCGGCGTCGTACCCCGGCTTCCCGGGCAACGACGCGTTCGTGCACACCGACGCCCGTGACGACAACTTCCTGCTCACGGCGGGCCGCGCGGCCGCCGAAGGCCCGCGCGCCCTGCTCTGCGACTGGAACTGGCCGGCGCTGGGGCCGAGGTGGATGGATGCGGTGTACCTGCTGGTCTCGGCGTACGGCGACGGGCTGGACGCCGACGCCATCGTGGCCTCGCACGAGCTCACCCGGGACGCGGATCCCGACCACGTGGACGCGACCCTGGCGATGCTCGCGGGGTTCATGATGGAGGCACGGGAGCGGCCCGTCCCGGCCACCTCTCCCTACATCCGGGTGCACTCGAACTGGTGGGCCGAGGCCGGCTGGGCCTGGCTGGCGTCCCGCCGCGGCTGGCGCTAGCGGATTTGGGCGGCCGCCCGCTCCACTGGTAACCTGGGCGCTTGCGTGGCCGCCTGCCGGTGTGCCCGCACCCAGACGCACCGACACCCGCACACACCGACACAGCAGAGGCCTGCCCAGTGGCGAACATCAAGTCCCAGATCAAGCGCAACCGACAGAACGAGGCTGCGCACGAGCGCAACAAGTCCGTGAAGTCCGCGCTGAAGTCGGCCGTGCGTCGCTTCCGCGAGGCCGCCGACGCCGGTGACGCCGAGCAGGCCAAGACGCTCGCCGCCGTCGCCGGCCGCAAGCTCGACAAGGCCGCGTCCAAGGGCGTCATCCACAAGAACCAGGCCGCGAACAAGAAGTCCTCGATGGCCAAGAAGGCCGCCGGTCTCTGACCGTCCGCGACCCTGACGGGGCCCGTCACCGATCTTCGGTGACGGGCCCCGTCGCTGTGTCTCGTCGTCGCGCGGTCGGTGCTCAGCGGTGCCGCTCGGCCACCGCGCGCGCGACGGCCTCGAACTGGGGGCGTGGCAGCACTGCGCCCTCGCGCCGCACCGCTTTGGGGTCGACCCGCACCACGCGGTCGACCCGCACTTCGCTCGGGCGGCGCTGCCGGTCCCAGGCCCCCGACCCGATGTCGACCCACCGGGGGCCGCGAGCTGACATCGGCCGGCCGTCATGGTCCTTGCTGGTGAGCTGCAGCGCGAGCAGCCACGGCCCCTCGCGACCCACGAGCAGCACCGGGCGGTCCTTGCCCTGGCGGTGGTCCTCCTCGAACGGCACCCAGGTCCAGACGATCTCGCCCGGGTCCGGCCGCCCGTCGGGCCTGGGGGAGTAGGCGGGCACCAGTGGCCCGGTGAAGTCGCCGGGATAGCCGGTCGAGGGTGCCGGCGCGGGCACCCTCGAGCGCCCGCCGAGCCACCGCCGCAGCGTGGCGGTGGCACTGCGCAGGAGACCGGGACGGCGGGGGGTCGGGGGGTCGGTGGCCACCCGAGCAGCCTATTGCTGCGGGGTCGGCGTGGCCTGCAGGTCGTCGAGGGGGTGAGCCAGCTCATCCTGCGGCAGCCGGGCCCACAGGATGGCCACGACGGCCACGACGAGTGGCACGGTGCCGGCGACGGCGAACGTCGCCTGGAGCCCGATCAGGTCGGCCACCGGCCCGGCCAGCGCCATCGACACCGGCATCAGCGACACCGACACGAAGAAGTCGAGCGACGCGACCCGCCCGAGCAGGGCCGGTGGCACCCGGCGCTGGAGCAGCGTGCCCCAGATGACCATCGGCGCCGCGAAGGCCGCGCCCATGACGAACGCACAGGCCACCACGACCCAGATCGACGTGGTCACCCCGATGACGAGGAACGGCAGGCAGGCCACGCCCCAGCCGAGGTTCATCAGCGTGAGGTAGCGCCGGGGCATCCGCACCGAGGCCATGACCAGCGACCCCACCGCGCCGCCGAGGCCGAAACCCGCCAGCACGTAGGCGTGGTCGCGCGGGCCGCCGCCGAGCTCGTCCTTGACGAGGAACGGGATGAGCACCTCGAGCGGGCCCATCATGACCAGCACCATGAGCGAGGCGAAGAGCAGGGTCGCGAGCAGCCAGGGGGTGCGCACCATGTAGACGAAACCCTCGCGCATGTCGTGCAGCGCCGTGCGCACCGGATGGGTGAGGTGCTCCTCGTCGAGCGTGCGCCGGATGGGGGTCTGCGGCACCTTGAGCAGGGCCAGCACCGTGACCACCGAGCTGCCGGCCGCGACGACGAAGGCCGCGGAGGGGCTGGCAGCCGCCACCACCGCACCCGCCACCGCGGGCCCGACGGCCTGGCCGATGGTCGGCCGCACCATGCCCTCGAACCCGTTGACCGCCTGCAGCTGCCACTCGGGCACCAGCGCCGGCAGCCACGCGGAGTAGGCGGGGTAGTAGAACGCCATGCCCATGCCGGTGGTGAAGGCAACCGCCGCCAGGAGCCACAGGCTGCCCAGGCCCATCGACGACAGCAGGGCCACCAGACCCATGCCGAGCACCTCGACGACGGCGACGGCAAGGAGGATCAGGCGTTGCGGCACGCGGTCTGCCACCACCCCGGCCACCAGGGCCGGGAGCAGCACGCCGATCGCGCTCGCCGTGGTGACGAACGACAGGTCGCGTGGGCCCCCACCGAGCTCGATGACCTCCCAGACCAGCGCCACGACCCACACCCCGGCGGCGAACGAGCTGGCCGTCAGCGACACCGCGAGCCAGCGGTAGGCCGGGGTGCGGAACGGCGTCAGCGCGCGCGGCAGCCGCCGGCCGACCTCGTGGTCGTCGGCCGGGTCGCGCCGCGTGGCGGAGAGCGGTTCGGTCACCGGTCCAGCATGCGAGGCGGCACCGACAGCCGCCACCGGGTTTCCGGACCCAGCGTGGCTCAGCCCGAGGCGGTGGACCGGTAGACCCCGACCAGTACCGAGTGCCGAGGGTCGCCGGCCCGCCCCTCCGGCAGGTCGGCGACGAGCCGGTCGAGGTGCGCCGCCAGCGCCACCGCCTGCTGGGGCGACATCCGCAGGCGGCGCAGGTGCAGCAGCGGGTCGCCCGGCGCGGCGTCCACCTCGTCGGCGACGGTCTGCAGCAGCGCGGCCGTGTGCCCGGATGCCGCGCCACCGGGCGTGCGGATGCGGCGTGCCACCCGCTCGAAGTACTGCTCCGTGCCGCCGCGCACGGTGCGCGTGCGGCCGCGCCGCACCAGGCCGGCGCGCTCGAGGACGGCGAGGTGGTGGGCGACGTTGCCCTTGTTCGTGGCGAGCCGAAGGGACAGCTGGCTGACCGTGGCCCCGTCGTCGCCGAGCGAGAGGAGGAGCCGCATCCTCGCCGGGTGGCCCAGGGCGCGCAGCTGGTCGGTGTCCGTCAGGTCGAGGAGGTCGTCGTCGGCAGGTTCCACCTCCCAAGCGTCAAGAACAATTGACGCTCTGTCAACCGGCGACCAGACTCGTCGGCATGGAGACCACCGACACCCCACCCGACGCCCGCGCCGTCGCCGGCCGCTGCGCCGACCTGGTCGCCGAGCGCTTCGTTCTCTCGGAGGTGGGCGCCCGGGCCGCCACCCGGCTCCACGAGCGCGCCGCTTCTGGTGCCTACGACGCCCTCGACCCCGCCACCCTGGCCGCGACGCTCAGCGCCGACCTGCACGCCGTGGCCCACGACCTGCACCTGCGCGTCATCCACCACCCCGACGGTGTGCCGCCGACCGAGGACCCCTCGGCGTACGAGGAGTACTGGTGTGAGATGGCGCGCACCACGGCCGGCGGTATGCGTCGGGTCGAGCGGCTCGCCGGCAACGTGGCCCACCTGTCGATCGGCCCGGTGCTCGCGGCCGCCGGCCCGTCGTGGGATGCCGTCACGGCCGCGATGGCGCTGGTCGCCGACGCCGACGCCCTGGTGCTCGACGTGCGCGAGTGTCGTGGGGGCGACCCCGACACGGTGCAGCTGCTGATGAGCCACCTGGTGGGCGACGAGCCGGTGCGCCTGGTCGACGTCGAGTCACGGGTCGAGGGGCTGCGCCAGCGCTGGACCCACCCCGTCGCGGTGCGGCGGTTCGGCCCGGACCGGCCGCTGGTGGTGCTCACCTCGGCCACCACCTTCTCGGGTGGCGAGGAGGTGGCCTTCGACGTGCAGCTGCTCGGTCGCGGCACGGTCGTGGGGGAGCGCACCCGCGGTGGCGCCAACCCCCGAGAGGGCGTCGCCGTGCACCCCGAGCTCGAGCTGGCCGTGCCGGTGGCCCGGGCGATCAGCCCGCACGACGGCAGCTCCTGGGAGGGCGCCGGTGTGCAGCCCGACGTCGAGTGCCCGGCCGCCGAGGCACTCGACCGTGCCCTGGCCCTGCTGCGGGGCGCGTGAACGGCATCCGCGGATCGTGGGAGACTGGGGCACAGTGCCCTGAACTCCTCCCAGGCAAGGAACCCACCCGCTCGTGTCCCCCCGCGCCCGCATCGCGCTGCAGCCGCACGCCACGCCGCAGGAGGCGATCCGCAACTTCTGCATCATCGCCCACATCGACCACGGCAAGTCGACGCTGGCCGACCGGATGCTGCAGATCACCGGCGTCGTCGACGACCGTTCGATGCGCGCGCAGTACCTCGACCGGATGGACATCGAGCGCGAGCGCGGCATCACGATCAAGAGCCAGGCCGTGCGCATGCCCTGGGACCTCGACGGCCAGCACCACGTGCTCAACATGATCGACACCCCCGGGCACGTCGACTTCACCTATGAGGTCAGCCGCAGCCTGGCCGCCTGCGAGGGCGCGGTGCTGCTGGTCGACGCGGCGCAGGGCATCGAGGCGCAGACCCTGGCGAACCTCTACCTCGCCATGGAGAACGAGCTCACCATCATCCCGGTGCTGACCAAGATCGACCTGCCCGCGGCCCAGCCGGAGAAGTATGCCGAGGAGCTCGCCAAGCTGATCGGCTGCGAGCCGGAGGACTGCTTCCAGGTGTCCGGCAAGACCGGCGCGGGCGTGGAGCCGCTGCTCGACGAGATCGTCCGCCAGGTCCCGTCGCCGTCGGGCGACGCCGGGGCGCCGGCGCGCGCGATGATCTTCGACTCGGTCTACGACACCTACCGCGGCGTGGTCACCTACGTGCGCGTGATCGACGGCAACCTCAACCCGCGCGAGCGGATCATCATGATGTCGACCCGGGCCACGCACGAGCTGCTCGAGATCGGCGTGATCAGCCCGGAGCCGGTGCCCGGCAAGGGCCTGGGCGTCGGCGAGGTGGGCTACCTCATCACCGGGGTGAAGGACGTGCGCCAGAGCCGCGTCGGTGACACGGTCACCAACCAGGGCAAGCCCGCCGAGAAGGCGCTGGGCGGCTACCGCGACCCCAAGCCGATGGTGTTCTCCGGCCTGTTTCCCCTCGACGGCTCCGACTACCCCGACCTGCGCGAGGCCCTCGACAAGCTCAAGCTCAACGACGCCGCGCTGGTCTACGAGCCCGAGACCTCGGTGGCCCTCGGGTTCGGGTTCCGCTGCGGCTTCCTGGGCCTGCTGCACCTGGAGATCGTGCGCGAGCGGCTCGAGCGCGAGTTCGACCTCGAGCTGATCTCGACCCAGCCGAACGTGGTCTACGAGGTGTCGATGGACGACGGCACCGAGATCACGGTGACCAACCCCAGCGAGTTCCCCGGCGGCAAGATCGCCGAGGTGCGCGAGCCCAAGGTGCGCGCCACCATCCTCGCCCCGAGCGAGTTCATCGGCGCCATCATGGAGCTCTGCCAGGGCAAGCGCGGCACGCTGCTCGGCATGGACTACATCTCCGCCGAGCGGGTCGAGATGCGCTACACGCTTCCGCTCGCCGAGGTCGTCTTCGACTTCTTCGACCAGCTCAAGTCGCGCACCCGCGGCTACGCCAGCCTCGACTACGAGCCCGACGGCGACCAGGCCGCCGACCTGGTGAAGGTCGACATCCTGCTGCAGGGCGAGACCGTCGACGCGTTCAGCGCGATCGTGCACAAGGACAAGGCCTACGGCTACGGCGTGATGATGGCGGGCAAGCTCAAGGAGCTGATTCCCCGCCAGCAGTTCGAGGTGCCGATCCAGGCCGCGGTCGGAGCCCGCGTCATCGCGCGCGAGAACATCCGCGCCATCCGCAAGGACGTCTTGGCCAAGTGCTACGGCGGTGACATCTCGCGCAAGCGCAAGCTGCTCGAGAAGCAGAAGGCGGGCAAGAAGCGGATGAAGAACATCGGCTCGGTCGAGGTGCCGCCCGAGGCCTTCATCGCTGCCCTGACCTCCGACGGCGCGGGCGCCCAGGCGACCAAGAAGTAGCGCGTCCGGCCATGGAGCCGGCTCAGTCGGCTCAGCCGGCTCAGCCGTCGAAGACGTCGGCGGGGATGGTGGCGGCCAGCGTGGTGCCGCCCGCCTCGCGAGGCCGCAGGGTCAGCGAGCCGCCGAAGTCCAGGAGGTTCTCGCGCAGCAGCTGCAGCCCGACGTGCCCCGGCTCGGGCACGAGCTCGCCGTCGAGCCCACGGCCGTCATCGCTCACCTCGACGTGCACGTCGTCGCCCTCGCGACGCACCGTGACGGCGGCCCGGGTGGCGCCCGAGTGGGCGACGACGTTGCGCAGGCCCTCCTGCAGCACCCGGTAGGCCAGTCGTGAGGTGCCCACCGACCAGTCCGGCTCGGTCGGCACGTCGACGTCGACGGTGGTGCCCACGGACTCCACCCGGGTCGTGAGGTCCTGGGCCGCCTCCGCCAGGCCGGGTCCCTCCAGGTCTGGCGGGTGGATGTCCACGATCAGCGAGCGCAGTGCCTCGATGTCGCGCCCGAGCATGGCGTAGGCATCGGCCACCGTGTCGCGCGCGAGCGAGGCGTTCGGCGTCGGCGGCAGCTGGTTGGCGACCAGCGGCATCGCGTACCGCAGGCCGGCGAGGTCCTGCACGACGCCGTCGTGCAGGTCGTGGGCGATGCGCAGCCGTTCCCGGTGCGTGGCCAGCAGCGACCGGCGCAGCACCTGCGCATAGTGCTCCTGCCCCCGCTCGACCCGGCGCGCCAGGCCCACGGCGAGGGGCACCACCACCAGGAAGTACAGGATGAGCATGCCCACGGCGAGGGCGAGCAGGGTCACCAGCAGCGTGCGCTGCTGGGCCCGGAGCTGCTGGGTGGTGAGGTACGCCTCCACCACGAGCGGCGCACCCGCGGCATCGGCGGTGCCGGCGTAGACCTCGAGCAGCTCGCCCTCGCCGCGCTCGGCGACGTCCTCCGCCCGGTTCAGGGGCGACAGCTCCGCCGTGACGCCATCGGTGCCGAACAAGCGCTGCACGGAGGGGTCGAGCGGGTAGTGCTTGCCGACGACGGTGTCCTCGTCCGACCACAGGACCGAGCCCTCCGGCGTCCACAGCTTCACGTGCTCGATGCCGCCGTGCGCCATGGCGTCGCGCAGCACGGTGCCCAGCCGACCGATGGCAGCGTGGTTCCCGGCGCGGACCTTGGCGTCCACGAGGGACCCGGCGATGACGTTGGCCACGGCGGCTCCTCGCAGCCGGGCGTCGTCGATGGCCCACTGCTTCGCGATGCGCTCGCCGACGACCACGGCTCCCACGGTGAGCAGGAGCAGCGTGGCGACGCTGAGTGCCACGAATCGCACCAGGGCGGTGCGCGTGGCAGCCGCGGTGCTGGCGTCGATGGCCGGTCGCCCGGTGCGCCTGTGGTCAGCTCGACTCACGCAGCAGTCCCTTGCGCTTGGCGACCGCGACCGCCTCGAGCTGTGAGTGAGCGTCGAGCTTGCCGAACAGCGCGCCGACGTAGCCACGGCAGGTGTTGCGCGAGATGCCGAGTCGCCCGGCGATGGCGGTGGTGTCCAGCCCCTCGGCGAGCAGGTGGAGCACCTGGTCCTCGCGCGTGGTCAGCATCACCGCACGCCCGCCCTGTTCGCGTCGTGTGGTGAGCAGCCGCCGGAGCAGGGCCGGGTCGACGTTGAACTCGTCGGGGCCGGCGGGCTTCAGGGCGGCGAGCAGGTCCTCGACCGCCCCGTCCTTGGCCAGCAACGCGCTGGCGCCGGCACTGACGGCCCGGCGCAGGAGCGGCTCGGTGGAGAACGCGGTCAGCACCACCACGCGCAGCCCGGGGTGCTTGCGGACCAGGTCGGCGGTCGCGGCGATCCCGTCCTCGGTTCCGATCTGCACGTCCATGATGACGGCGTCCGGCCGAAGGGCGTCGATCATCGAGAACCCGTCCGAGAGGTTGTCCGCCGTGCCGACGCACGCCATCCCGGGGTCCGTGGAGATGACGCGCCGGAGCAGCTCACCGAACATGCGGTGGTCGTCGACCACCACAACCCTGACCGGCGAGCCGGTAACCCCCTGCGGGTGATCGCTCACCCGGACAGTGTGGACCGCGTACAGCGGGCCTGTCCGCAGGTTGCCAGGAATTGGGCGCTTTGCTCCGTCACGGCATCGAGCGTTGCGGCCGTCAGTGATGGCTGAGGGCGTGCCCGGCCACCTGGGCGAGCGCCCGGTCGACGGACACGACGTCGACTCCCGGCATCCGCGCCAGGGTGTCGCGCAGCAGCTCCATCAGGCCACGCACCTCTCCCCGGGTGGGGATGGCGTCAGACCCTGTGGGGGAGTCGTCGGTGAGCACCTGCACGTAGAGGGCTCGGGTCTGCGGGCCGGGCTCGACGCCGAGCTCCTCGACGAGCCCGCGTCGCAGGTCGAGGAAGGCGCTGAGGGCAGCAGCCCGTCGACCGGCGGCGCACAGGGCCCGCATGAGGTCGCGGGTCAGCGACTCGTCGTAGGGCTCCAGGGTGGTCCCGCGGGTGGCCAGCTGCACCGCCTCCTCGTACCCACCCAGGGCGAGGGCAGCCCGGGACGCGCGACCACACGCCGTGGCCAGCTCCTGACGGAACTCCTCGCGGGTCCGGTCCGCCCAGCCGGCGCGGGTCTCACTGGCGAGCAGCGGCTGCTCGCAGTACCGCAGTGCCTTGCGGGTGAGGGCCAGCGCCTGCGCGTCGTCGGCGCTGGCGGCCCGGGCGAGCATCGACCGGCACCGGAGCACGTCGACCGTGACCCGCTCGCTGTCGAGGCGGTAGCCCGCCGAGGTCGTGAGGATGGGGGAGCTGTTGCCCTTGCCGCCGCCCAACGCGCGCCTGAGGACGCAGACGTAGGACTCGAGGGTCGGCACCGCCGACGCCGGGGGGTTGTCGCCCCACAGCACCTGCACCAGCCGGTCCTTGGTGACCGGCGCCGCCCCGGCGAGGGCCAGGACCTCGAGGACCTGGCGCGGCTTGATGCCGCCGAGCTGTGATCCCACGACCTCGGTCGTGGTACTGCGGACCGTCGTGGTCCCGAAGAGCCTGATGTCGAACATGGTCACCCCTGCACGGTGCCCGTCGCGTTCCCCTGCCGGCCCGCGATCTGGTCCAACTTTCGGGCATTCCGCGGATGCCGGGTAGCCGCAGGAAGCGGGTCACGTGACCCTGCAGGTGACGGGGCCCGATCGGGTGATGCCGGGGGGGCCGAACGGATGAGGCCCGGGTGCCGACCGGCCGGCGGGCACCGTGTCGGCCCCCGGTGGACAGCAGGTCCACCGGGGGCCGGTCGTGCCGATCCGCTGCCGCGGCGTGCGCCGTCAGCGCACCGTCGCGGTCACCGCCAGGGTCGGCTTGTTGGTGGCGTCACTGACGAACCCGACGGTCGTGGCGTAGCTGCCCACCACGGTCTGCGCGAGCAACGTGACCGAGATGGCACAGGTGCGGCCGGGCGCCACGGCCGCGGTGCACGTGCCCAGGGCCACCGTGAAGTGCGCCGGGTCGGTGTTCGTCAGCGAGGTGATGTTCAGCGGAGCGGTGCCGCTGTTCGTCACGTTCATCGTCTTCGTCGCGGTGGCGCGGACCTTCACCTGGCCCAGGGCCAGGGTCGCGTTCTTCAGCGTGATGACCGAGCTGGTGCCGGTGCCGGTCAGGGCGACGGTCGGCTTGACAGCAGCGGGGTCGTTGGAGTTCACCGTCAGGGTCGCCGTCGCGGATCCCGCGGCGGTCGGTGCGAAGGTCACCGTGACCTGGCAGCCCCCGTTGACGGGGACCGAGGCGCAGCCTGCGGCCAGCGAGGCGGAGTAGGCGCCGGCGGCCGGTCCCGTGATGCCGGGCGAGGCCACCGTCAACGGCACGCCGCCGGTGTTGGTGACGGTGAACGTCTGGCTCGCCGACGTGGTGACACGCTGGGCGCCGAACGTCAGGGATGCCGGAGTCACCGTGGCCCGCGGCGGTGCCGCGACCGCGACGCCATGACCGGTGAGGGTGGTCGTGGCCAGCGCCGTGCCGTCGGCGGCACGCAGCTCGAGGCTGGCGGTGGAGTCACCGGCCGTGGTCGGCGCGAAGTTCACGTTGACCGTGCAGACGGCGTCACGGGCCAGGACGGCACCGGCGCAGGTTCCACCGGCCGCGACCACGAACTGCGACGCGTTCGGGCCGACGACCGCCACCGAGCCGATGGTGACCGGGTCGATGCCGAGGTTGGTGTAGGTCAGCGTCTTGCCGGTGGTGGTGCCCAGGTTGTGGTCACCGAACGCGGCCGTCGTGTCGCCCGAGATGCCGGAGGCGAGCTTTCCGGAGACCAGGAACTGGTCGGTCTTGACCAGCGACGTGCCGGTCGAATCCAGGATCTCGAAGGAGTTCACCGGCTTGCCGCCGACGATGTTCGTGCCGCCCACCACGCTGTGGAAGGAGATGCCGTCGCCGAGGTGACCGGCCGGAGCAGCGCGGCCCACGCCGGGAGCCCAGCGCAGGAATCCGTTGAAGTTCGGTGCGGCGAGCGCGTCCGTGAAGTTGCCACTGCCGACGTCCGTCGTCCCGGCTGCCCGGGCCACACCACCAGTGGCGTTGGTCGTGGCGTCGATGTCTCCGTAGGGCGTCCTGATGGTGTACGCCGTGTTGGGGCAGAGGCCGCCGGTCGCGCTGAACCGGATCCGGCCGAAGGTGATCTGCTGGCCGGGCGCGGCGGTGGGGCTGGCGAACGCACCCTCCAGCGCCAGCCGGAGCTGCGCCGTGCCGGTGGCGGACCCGTCGCAGCCAGGGGTGGTGACGATGGAGCTGTCGGCCAGCGCGTAGAACAGCTCCGGCGGGTAGTTGGTCGGGAAGGAGATCGGCTGGGTGGGGTCGTAGCCGTCGCCGCCGAGCACGATGCAGCCGGGGTCGGCCGGGTCGTCGCACAGGGCGAGGCGCACGCCGTTGGCGTCCTGGTACCACTGGGGGAACCCGGCGCCACCCGAGGTGGTCGACACCGCGGAGGTGCCCGAGAAGCCGCGTCCGCTGAGGGCGACGTCGAGCGTTGCGGGATCCGACGAGGGTGCCGACAGGTGCAGTGCGGCGGTGCGCACCCCGGCGGCGGTCGGCGTGAACCCGACCGTCACCGTGCACGTCTCACCGACCGGCACGGAGACGTCGCAGGTGGTCCCGCTGACCGTGAAGTCACCGGCATCCGCGCCGTTCAGTGTCGGGGCGTCCAACGTGAGCGGCGCGGAGCCGCCCAGGTTGGACACCGTGACGTCCTGGGTCACCGAGTGGCGACCGACCAGCAGCTGCTCGAACCCGAGCGAGCCGACGTCGGTCGACAGCGCTGCCAGGCCGCCGGCGGCCTCGCCGACACCGTGCAGGGCGACGTCGAACGGCGAGTTCAGCCCGGTGTGCGTCACCCGCAGGGCGGCGTTCCGGTTTCCGACCGCGGACGGGGTGAAGCTGACGTCCACGGTGCACGATGCGGCAGGCGCGAGCTCGGTGGTGGAGCAGGTGTCCGTGCCGGAGGCGATGGTGAAGTCCGCTGCTCCGGTGCCGGTCATGGCGAGTGTGTTGACGGTCAGCGGGGTGCTGCCGTCGTTGCGCAGCGTCGCCGTGCGGGTCGTGGTCGAGCCCTGCGCGACGCTGCCGAAGTCGCCGATGGCCGGGTCGGCCACGAGCGGCCCGGCGAGCCGGCCCATCGCGGTGAACATGTCGGTCTGGGTCACCAGGTCGGCGCCGTGGTAGAGGCGGACGGAGTTCGCCGGAGCGGTGTCACCGGGGCGGGTGTAGGGCGCGCCGACGATCTTGTGGAGCGTCGCGCCGTCCCCGACGTAGCCCGCCGGGGCGGCCGGTGCGACGGCGGGGTCCCAGCGGAGGAAGCCGCCGAGGACCCGGCTCGCCAGCGCCTGGGAGTAGTCGCAGGGAACGCCGTTGCCGGCTGCGAGGCAGCCGACGTCGTCGGTGGCCACGGCGCGCTTCACACCGCCCGCGGAGTCCGCGGTGAAGGTGTAGGTGCCGTACGGGTGCACGAACGTGTACTCCTGGCCCGGGCACAGTCCACTGGTGACGCTGAAGCGGATCCGCCCGAAGGTGATCTGGTCACCGTCGACGACACCACCGCCGGCGAACGCGCCCTCGACCGCCGCACGGAACAGGGCCTT
Source organism: Ornithinibacter sp. (assembly GCA_045807225.1). Lineage (GTDB taxonomy): Bacteria > Actinomycetota > Actinomycetes > Actinomycetales > Dermatophilaceae > Fodinibacter. The sequence continues at coordinate 13,077 of JBJMHU010000060.1, forward strand.
GCCGGGCGGGCTGGCGCCGCATCCCGGGGTCGACATGACGTCGCTGTCGGTGACGGTGTAGAAGAACTCGTCCGGGAAGAGGTCCGGGAACGTCGCCGGGCCGGTGCCCGGGTAGTTGCCGCCGGCGAGGACGATGCAGTTCGGGTCGGCCGCGTTGGTGCACTGGCCGAGCCGCACGCCGCGCTCGTCCTGGTACCAGTCGGGGAAGTGGTTGGACGCGTCCACGGTCGGGGAGACGGCGGCCACGCCGCCGAAGCCGGTGCCGGTCAGCGCGACGTGCAGCGGGCTGGCGGCGTCGTTCGACGACACCACGAGGTCGGCGGAGTCGGCGCCGACCGCCTGCGGGTTGAAGTCGACGTCGACCCGGCAGGTGGCACCGACCGCGACGACCTTGCCGGAGCAGGTGTCGAAGGTCGTGGAGAACATGGCGGCGTCAGGACCTTGGACGGCGACCGTGGTGACGCTCAGGGGCGCCGTGCCGCTGTTGGTCACGGTGACCTGGTGGCTGTCGCTGGGCACGCGCACCCGCTGGTCGCCGAAGGCGATGGCGGTCGGCGCAGCGCTCGCGACAGGCGCCTGGCTCGAGCTGGTGCCCACGCCGGCGAGGCTGACGGACAGCGGCGACCGGATGCCGGCATACGGCACCTGGAGCGCGGCCGCCTGCGACCCAGCGGCCGTTGGGGCGAACGCCACGCTGACCTGGCAGGTGGCGTCTCGGGCGAGGCTGACGCCGGTGCAGCCGTCATTGGCGATGCTGAAGGCGGCCTGGTTCGCGCCGGTGATCGTCGCGGCGCTCGGAGTGATCGGGTTCGCGGAGACGTTCGTGACCGTGACGGTCTTCGGCGCGCTGGTGGCACCGGCGTCGACACCGCCGAAGTCGACCCGGCTCGGTGCGGCCGAGAGCGGGCCGGCGATCTTTCCCGAGACCGTGAAGGTGTTGGTGGTGAGCGGGTTGTTGAGCTTGGTGCCGGTGAGGCGGAAGTAGTTCGCGGGGGTGAGCTCGCCGGGGACGGTGTAGGTGGCACCCACGATGCGGTGGGCAGTGACCGCGTCGCCGAGGTAGCCGGCCGGCGCTGTCGGCGCCACGGCCGGGTCCCAGCGCAGGAAGCTCTTGGCCACCTGGCTGTTCAGGGCCAGCTTGAAGTCGCAGGCGGTCGTGCCCACCGGAACGCAGCCGATGTCGGTCGTGCCCGCGGTGCGGGCCAGGTTGCCGTTCGCGTCGGTCGAGAACGAGACCTGCCCGAAGGGGGTGGTCGCGACGTACGAGCCACCTGAGCACAGGCCGGTCGCCGAGATGCGCACGCGCCCGAAGGTCATCTGCTGGCCGGGGACGGGCGCGCCGTTCGCGAAGGCACCCTCGAGGGCTGCCCGCATGAACACGTTGCCGGGCTTGATCCCGCCCGAGCAGCCGACGGTCGCGATCTTGGTGGAGTCGGCGACGACGTAGAAGAACTCGGAGGGGAAGTTCGACGGGAACACCAGCGGGTTCGCCGGCACGAACCCGGCATCCGCCAGCACGACGCAGTTGGCGTCGGCCGCGTTGAGGCACGGCTCCAGGCGGGTGCCGCCGGAGTCCTCGTACCAGAGGGGGAAGCCGTTGTCGGGGTCGACCGCGGTCGACACCGCCGGCGCACCGCCCGCGGCGCTCGCGGTCGTGGCCGGCACGACGGCCGCCCCGATCAGCAGGAGCACCAGCGAGAGCAGGCCGAACACCCGCACGGTGGGCATCCTGCGCCCGCTGGCACGGGTGGTGATGAAGACGTCTCGGGTCGTTCGCATGGCTTGGCTCCCTTGTGGCCGACTTCCGGCCTGAAGCCACAAGGAGGCCACCCCGACCTTGGGGAAAACCTGTGCCGTGCTCAGGAGGGGGCTCAGCCGCCGGTGACGGAGTCCCCGCCCGGGAACCGCTCGGCAAGGCCGCGCAGCCTCTCGACGTAGGCGTCCCACCACGCTTCGTCGACGTCAGGGAGGTTGCTGAGTCCGTCACGCATCCCGCGCGCCCCGTCGAGCTGCTCGCGCAGGATGTCGAGCTGCCCTGCGTGCCGTGCGGTCTCGACCGCCATGTGCACCAGCAGTGTGTGCAGGTCGGTGTCGGGGGTGCGCCACCACGGCACGGATGCCGGTGCGTCGAGCGGGAGCGGCTCGATCGTCGCGTCGGCGAAGGCCGTGACCCTCCGGTAGAGGTCGAGCACCTCCGTCGCTGACTCCTCCTGCGTCGCCCACATGTCGGCGTTGGGCTCGGCGTCGTCGGCCCAGAACGGCATCGGCTCGGGCCACGGCCGCCCCAGGCACGCGCCGAAGTACTCCGCCTCCACCCCTGCGAGGTGCTTGACCACCCCCAGCAGGTTCGTGCCGGTGGGGGTCAGCGGCATCCGCTGGTCACGCTCGCTGAGCCCCTCGACCTTCCAGAGCACCGTCTCGCGCAGCCCCTGCAGGTATCTCCATGTCGTCGATTTCGCGTCCATCGGCCCAGCCTGTCAGCCGGCGGGGACACTCGACTCCTCGACTGCGGGCGCTGCGACGGGGCCGTCCCGCCATCGCTCGGGGTGCGCGACGAGCTCGAGCACGGCCAGCACGTCCCGCGGCCACACGTCCTCCGCCGTCGTGGCGAGGTCGGCGAGGGTCCACCACCGGATGTCGGCCACCGTCAGCTGCTCCTCCTCGGTGTGCTCCGCCGTGTCGACCTCGAAGGCGGGCACCCGCACCACGTAGAACACCTCGACCTGGTCCACGACCTTGTCGCTGTAGCCGTGCACGACGGTGCGGGTCAGCAGCGGGCCGACGAGGTCGGCGCCGGTCACGACCAGGCCGGTCTCCTCCCGGAGCTCGCGCACCCCCGCCTCGAGGTCGCTCTCGCCGGGGTCCACGCCACCGCCGGGTGTCATCCACCAGTGCCTCACCGGGTCGAGCCCGAGGTCGGAGTCCTGGAAGAGCAGCATCCGGTCGTCCTCGTCGAGCACGAGCACCCGCACCGCGCGGCGTGCGTAGCGGGGGCGGTCCTCCGGGGCCGGGACGACGAAGCCGGGCTGGCCGGGAAGCGGGGACGACGACACCGCCACACGCTAACCCGCCCCGCGCTACCCACGGGTAACATCGACGGGTGCCCGACACCTACGCGCTCTACCGGTCGATGTCCGCCAAGCCGCTCGGCAAGCGGGCCTTCTCGCTGCTGTTCGCGAGCAGGGCCCCCTACTTCCGCACCGTGCGGCCGCAGGTGCGCGACGTGCGCGCGCACCGCGCCGAGCTCAGCATCCGCAAGCGTCGCGCCGTGCAGAACCACATCGGCACGCTGCACGCCATCGCTGTGTGCAACGGGCTCGAGGCCGCGATGGGGCTGCTCGCCGAGGCCACGACCCCGAAGGACCGGCGCTGGATCCCCAGGGGGATGCAGGTCGCCTATCTCGCGAAGTCGACGACCGACCTGCTCTGCGTGGCCGAGACCGACCCCGCCGACTGGGCGCAGGTGGGCGATGTTCCGGTGCGGGTCAAGGCGGTTCGCACCGACGGCGTCGTGGTCGTCGAGGGCGTCATCACGATCTACGTCAGCGAGAAGCCGGCTCGGTGAGCCGGCGGCGCAGCCGCTCGACGTCGGCCTCGCTCCACCCCTGCGCCAGCAGCCAACCGGGCGCCCCGCCCCAGCCCTCCGCCACGGCCGTGAGGATGGCGCGGATCGAGTCGCCCTGCGGCAGCTGGTCGCTCAGCTTCTGCTGGGCCAGCGCCGCGCCGTAGGCCTCACGGGGCATCAGCCGCCCGACGATCCGCTCGAGCCGCTCGCCGGTGAGCACGTAGTCGGCCACGATCTCGTCGTGCGGCACCCCGGCCACGTCGAGGGCCATGGCCACCACGGTGCCGGTGCGGTCCTTGCCGGCGGCGCAGTGCACGACGACGGCACCCTCGGCCTTCGCGACGACCTCGAGGGCGGCAGCCACCGAGTCAGGGCGGCGCGCGAGGTAGCCGAGGTAGTGCTCGGCCCAGAACGAGGCGTCACGGACCGGGTCGTCGTCGCGCCAGGGCAGCGCCCGCGCGCCGACCGCCTCCGCGCTCTCGTCGGGCGCGCGCTCCACGATCAGCGAGTGGTGGTGGTGGGTCAGCGCCTCGACGCTCCGCAGCGGCCCGGGCCCCTCCAGGTGCAGCTCGGTGCCGGTGCGCAGGTCGACGACGTCGGTGACCCCGAGCTCGTCGACGAGGTGCTGCACGTCGCTCTCGGAGAGGTCCTGCAGGTTGTCGGAGCGGATCAACCGCCCGGATGCCGTGTGCCCCCCGTCGCGCGTCGGTAGCCCCCCGAGGTCACGCATGTTGACGATGCCGTCGAGCTCGATCCACCGGTCCGTCACCGTGTCATCGTAGGTCGGGGTGCCGGGGGAGAATGGCGCGGTGCCCCGACTGCCTGACGGCGACCCCGCGCCCGCGACGGGCGAGCTGCCGCCCGAGGCGCTCGCCACCCTCACCGGCTCGCGGCTCGGGATCTACGTGCACGTGCCCTTCTGTGCGGTGCGCTGCGGCTACTGCGACTTCAACACCGACACGCTGAGCGAGCTCGGCCCGGGCGCCTCGACCTCGACCTTCGTCGACTCGGCGCTGGGCGAGCTCGACGTCGCCGCCCGCGTGCTCGGCCCCGGGGCCGGGCCGGTCGACACCGTGTTCGTCGGGGGTGGCACGCCCACGCTGCTGCCGCCGGCCGACCTCGTGCGGTGCGTGGCCGGCATCCGGGAGCGGTTCGGTCTGGCACCGGACGCCGAGGTGACGACCGAGGCCAACCCCGACTCGGTCACCGCCGCCGACCTCGAGGTGCTGGCGGCCGGTGGGTTCACCCGGGTGTCGGTCGGCATGCAGTCGGTGGTGCCGCACGTGCTCGCGACGCTGGAGCGCACGCACGACCCCGCCCGCGTGGCGACGGCGGTCGCCGCTGCCAGGGCGGCCGGGCTCGCGACCAGCGTCGACCTGATCTACGGCACACCCGGCGAGAGCCTCGCCGACTGGCGGGACAGCCTCGACGCGGCGGTGGCGCTGGAGCCCGACCACGTCTCGGCCTACGCATTGGTCGTCGAGGAGGGCACCAGGCTGGCGGCGCAGGTGCGCCGGGGTGAGGTGGCGATGCCGGAGGGCGACGACGAGGCCGACAAGTACGAGCTCGCCGACTCCGTTCTGGCGCAGGCGGGTTACGACTGGTACGAGGTGAGCAACTGGTCGCGTGACGCATCCGGGCGTTGCCGGCACAACGAGGGCTACTGGCGTGGCGACGCCTGGTGGGGGGTCGGGCCGGGCGCGCACAGCCACGTGGGGGGAGTGCGCTGGTGGAACGTGAAGCACCCACGCAGGTATGCCGCCGCGCTCGCCGGGGGTGCGTCGCCGGCGGCCGGACGCGAGACCCTCACGCCAGAGCAGCGGCACGACGAGGAGGTGCTGCTCGGGGTGCGCCTGCGCGAGGGGCTGCCGGTCGAGGTGCTCGACCCGGTCGGGCGCACGGCAGTGGCCGGGCTCGTGGCCGACGGCCTGGTCGACGGTCGGGCGGCGGTGGGGGACCGGCGGGTGGTGCTCACCCTGCGTGGACGCCTGCTGGCCGACACCGTGGTGCGGCGGCTGCTGGGGGTCTGACACGCCACGACGGCCGCCCCTGCAGGGCGGCCGTCGTGGCTCGGCTCACTTGACGAAGTGCGGTGTCATCGGCGGGTTCCACCACTCGCCGTTGTTGGCCTTGATGGCTCCGATGAGGTGGACGATGATCGCGTAGAGCCCTGCGGCGAGAATCAGCGGGATGCCGATGATCAGGCCGATGATCGTGACGCAGAAGATGATGCCGACGATGAAGGCGATGCCGGCGGTGATCTGCACGTTGAGGGCGTTGGCCGCGTGGTGGTGCACGAACGGGCCGCGGTCCTTGTGGAGCAGGTAGATCACCAGGGCGCACACGAAGCCCAGGGTGCCGCCGGACAGGATGGTGGCGGCGAGGGTGCCGCCGTGGGCGATGGTGCCCCAGGTGCGCTCCTCGGACGGTGACATCGGGTTGGGCGGGGCGACGGCCGTGCCCGGCGTCGCACCGGGGTAGGCCGGCGGGGGCAGCTGCGGCTGCGCGTACGGCGGGGGCGGCTGCTGCTCGTACTGCGCCTGCTCGTACTGCGCCTGCTCGTACTGCGGCTGCTCGAAGGCGGCCGGCTCCGGCGGCGGGGGGACGTCGGACGTCGTCTCGTCGGGGCGGGGGGTGGTGTCGCTCATCGGAACTCCTCGATCGGGTGGGTCTACGTCCATGAAACACCCAGGGCGGCACCGTCCACCGCCGATCCGGGGTGTGGCCGGGGTCGCTCTCAGGGTCGGGTCAGGGCCGACCCCGACCGTTCGCCCCTCCCCGCGCGGGATCAGCCCCCCGGGACTGCCGCTGCTGCGCCCACGCGGCATCGTGACCCCAGGCCCGGCATCGTCTGCGCGGGCCGGAAGGGCAGCCATGGTGGCGAGCGGAGAGAGCACGACAATCGACGCACCGCCACAGGTGCAACGATGAGCCCCATGGAGCTCGTCGACCGCGTCCGTGACCACCTGCCGGCCGCCCAGGAGAAGACGATGTTCGGCGGCACCGGGTTCATGGTCGACGGCGCCCTCGCCTGCTCCGCCAGCGAGCGCGGGCTGCTGGTGCGGGTCGGACCGGACGCCCGGGCCGCCCTGCTCGAGCAGGACGGCGTGTCCCCGATGGCCAAGGGCGGGCGTACCAGCCGCGGGTGGGTGCACGTCGACCCCCAGGTGGTCGCCGACGACGCCGCGCTGCGCGAGTGGCTCGACCGGGGTGTGGCGGCCGCGCGGGCCTCGGTCAGCCCGGCGCCGTGACGAAGTCGATCAGCTCCTCGACCCGGCCGAGCAGCTCGGGTTCCAGGTCGGCGTAGGTCTCGACCGACCCCAGGATGCGGCGCCAGGCCAGCGCGAGGTCGGCCTGGGTCGAGTGCGGCCACCCGAGGTGGGCGGCGATGCCGACCTTCCAGGACGTGCCGCGTGGGATCACCGGCCACGCCCGCATTCCGAGGCGCTGCGGCTTCACCGACTGCCACACGTCGACGTAGGGGTGGCCCACGACGAGCACGTGCGCGGCATACGGCCGCACGGCCCGCGCCTCCTGCACGGCCCGCCACTCCTTGGTGCCCGGCACGAGGTGGTCGACGAGCACGCCCATCCGGCGACCGGGGCCGGGGGCGACGTCGCGGATCGCGCCGGCGAGGTCGTCGACGCCGTCGAGCATCTCCACCACCACGCCCTCGACCCGCAGGTCGGCGCCCCACACCTTCTCGACCAGCTCGGCGTCGTGCTTGCCCTCGACGTAGAGGCGCGACCCGATGGCGACCCGGGCGCGCTGCCCGGTCACCACCCGGGAGCCGCTGGCCGTGCGGGCGGATGCCGCTCGCGCCCGTTCCAGCTCGGCGTCCGCCGCGGCGCGTGGGGGAGTGAGGGTGACCGGTGACCCGTCGACGAGGAAGCCCGGCCCCAGGCGGAAGCCCTTCGTGCGCCCGTGCCGGTCCTCGAGGTGCACCACCCGCACGCCGCCGGCCTTCTCGACGCGCACGACGGCGCCCACCCAGCCGGTCTCGACGTCCTCCACGACGGTGCCGGGCTCGGCGGGGAGCTCGACCGAGCGCCCCCGCGGCGGGCGCCGCCAGTCGCCACCCAGCACGTCGCCGCCGTACCCGTCCGTCACGGCCGGAAGGCTACGCGACGTCGAGGGACGTTCCCGGCATTCGCGTGCGTCGGACCCGGGCCGTTAGAATTGGCACTCGACGCGCGAGAGTGCCAGCACCCGCGCCCTGCCGTCCGTTCCAGACGTCCCGGAGGTGACCACGTGATGAGTGAGGACCGCCGGCTGCGCGTGTTGCGCGCCATCGTCCAGGACTACGTCGAGACCTCCGAGCCGGTCGGCTCCAAGGCGCTGCTCGAGCGCCACCACCTCGGCGTGTCGGCCGCGACCGTGCGCAACGACATGGCAGCGCTCGAGGAGGAGGGCCTCATCGCCGCCCCGCACACCAGTGCCGGGCGGGTGCCCACCGATGCCGGCTACCGCCTGTTCGTCGACCGGCTGTCGGCCGTCAAGCCGATGAGCGCGGCCGAGCAGCGGGCCATCGCGCAGTTCCTCGAGGGGGCCGTCGACCTCGACGACGTCGTCGACCGCACCGTGCGCCTGCTCGCCTCGCTGACCCGGCAGGTGGCCGTCGTCCAGTACCCGTCGCTCGCCCGGTCGTCGGTGCGCCACGTCGAGCTCGTGCCGATCACCGCCGACCGGCTGCTCGTGGTGCTCATCACCACCACCGGTCGGGTCGAGCAGCGCGTCATCGAGGTGGGCACCGACCTCATGTCCAGCGACGGCGACGGCGTGCTGTCCACCCTGCGCACCGAGCTCAACCGCGCCACGAGCGGGCGCCCCCTCGCCGAGGCGGCCCACGAGCTGTCGGCGGTGCCAGAGCGCCTCGACCCCGCCGTGCGCGACCTGGTGCGCGCCATCAGCACCGCGCTCGAGGACTCCCTGGTCGAGGAGCGCGAGGAGCGCGTCGTGCTCGCCGGCACCGCCAACCTGGCGCGGGTCGGCCCCGACTTCACCATGAGCCTGGGCCCGGTGCTCGAGGCCCTCGAGGAGCACGTCGTGCTGCTCAAGCTGCTCGGCACGGTGGCCGAGCAGGGCGGCAGCATCGCCGTGCGCATCGGCCACGAGAACCCGTATGCCGGGCTGCAGACCACCTCGATGGTCACCTCGGGCTACGGCGCCGGTGCCGACCTGGTGGCGGGCCTCGGTGTCGTCGGCCCCACCCGCATGGACTACCCGACCACGATGGCCTCCGTGCGGGCCGTCGCCACCTACGTCTCGCGCATCCTCGCGGAGTAAGGACCAACCTCCCTGTGAACGACTACTACGCCGACCTCGGGGTCGCCCGCGACGCCACCGCGGAGGACATCAAGCGTGCCTACCGCAAGTCGGCCCGCCGCTACCACCCCGACGTCAACCCCGGCCCCGAGGCCGAGGAGCAGTTCAAGAAGCTCTCCCAGGCCTACGACGTGCTGTCCGACCCCGACAAGAGGCAGGCCTACGACCACGGCTCCGACCCCTACGGGTCGGGCGCCGCCGGGTTCGGGCAGGGCTTCTCGTTCAGCGACATCATGGACGCCTTCTTCGGCGGCCAGGCCGGCACCGCGGGGCGCGGGCCGCGCTCGCGCACCACTCGCGGCCAGGACGCCCTGGTGCGCCTCGACATCGACCTCGGCGACGCCGTGTTCGGGGCCCAGAAGGACCTCACCATCGACACGGCGGTGGCCTGCGGCACCTGCCACGGCGCCGGCATGCAGCCGGGCACCTCCACCCGCACCTGCGACGTCTGCGCCGGCCGGGGCGAGATCCAGCAGGTGCAGCGCAGCTTCCTCGGCCAGGTGATGACCACCCGCCCGTGCATGACCTGCCAGGGCTTCGGCCAGATCATCACCGACCCCTGCTACGAGTGCTCCGGCGACGGCCGGGTGCGCACCCGCCGCACACTCACCCTCAAGGTGCCGGCGGGCGTCGACACCGGCACGCGCATCCAGCTCGCCGGCGAGGGCGAGGTGGGGCACGGGGCGGGCCCGGCCGGCGACCTCTACGTCGAGGTGGCCGTCAACCGGCACCCCACCTTCCAGCGCCGCGGCGACGACCTGCACGCCACCATCGAGGTGCCGATGACCGCCGCGGCGCTCGGCGCGACGCTGCCGATGGAGACCTTCGACGGTCCGCGCGACCTCGACGTGCGCCGCGGCACCCAGTCGGGCGACTCCATCACGCTGCGCGGGCTCGGGGTCACCCACCTGCGCGGCACGGGTCGTGGCGACCTGGTCGTGCACACCATGGTGCAGACGCCCACCCGGCTCGACGCCGAGCAGGAGCAGCTGCTGCACCAGCTGGCCGCCGTGCGCGGTGAGGAGCGGCCGGAGGGCCGCATCGCCAACCCGGCCGAGGGCTCGATCTTCGGCAAGCTGCGCGACGCCTTCAAGGCGCGATGACGCTGCCGCTGCACCTCCTGGCCACCGAGGCCCTGGCGGGGCGGGGGGCCGGCGACGTGGTGGTGCTCGACGGCCCCGAGGGCCGGCACGCCGCCACCGTGCGGCGCACCCGGGTGGGTGAGCACCTGCTGCTCACCGACGGAGCGGGGCTGCGGGTCGAGGGCGAGGTCGTGGCCGTGGGGGTCGGCACGCTCGACCTGCGGGTGGTGTCGGTGGGCAGCGACCCCGAGCCGGAGCCGCGGTTCGTGCTGGTGCAGGCGCTGGCCAAGAACGACCGCGACGACCAGGCGGTCGAGGCCGCCACCGAGTGCGGGGTCGACGAGGTGGTGCCCTGGCAGGCGTCGCGCAGCGTCGTGCAGTGGCGCGGGGAGCGCGGCGAGAGGGCTCGGCGCAAGTGGGATGCCGTGCTGGTCGCTGCGACCAAGCAGTCGCGTCGCACGCGGCGCCCCGCGCTCGCCCCCACCGCGACCACGGCCGACGTCGCCGCGCGGGTGCGCGCGTCAGCCGCTGCGTTCGTGCTGCACGAGGACGCCACGGTTCCGCTCGTAGGCGTCACCCTGCCGGATGCCGGTGACGTGCTGGTCGTCGTCGGGCCGGAGGGCGGCATCGCGCCCGACGAGCTCACCGCCCTCGAGGACGCCGGCGCCGTGGTCGTGCGCCTGGGCAGCACCGTGCTGCGCTCGTCGAGCGCCGGGCCGGCGGCGCTGGCCGTGCTCAGCGCGAGGTCCCGCTGGCGCTGACGCATCCCATGGTGCCCCGTGGGTAGACCTTCGGCATGAGTGAGACCCAGCCCGGCGTCGACGACGTCACACCCCTGTCCGACCAGCCCGGCGGCGACGCGGAGGAGTACGACCAGGACTCCGAGCCCTCGCTGAACGCACCCGAGGAGGGGCGCCCCGACGGTCTCGAGGCGCTCTCGGGTGACGACTCCGAGGGCTCCGACGACTCCGACTCCACGGGCGGCGATGGCACGCCGTCCTGAGACGGCCGACCTCTCCCGCGCTGCACGTGAACTCCTCGGGCACCAGAGCCTGAGGAGCGGTCAGTCCGACGCCGTCACGGCGACGCTCGCTGGCCGCGACGTGCTCGCCGTCATGCCCACCGGCCACGGCAAGTCGGCGCTCTACCAGCTGCCGGCGGCTCTCGATGGCGGCCTCACCGTGGTCGTGTCGCCCCTGATCGCGCTGCAACGCGACCAGGTGCGGGCACTGGCCGAGCTGCCGGCGGGCCTGGCAGCTCGCACGCTGAACTCCACCCAGGGGGCTCGGGCGAGCCGTGAGACCTGGCGCCTGGTCGAGGCCGGCGGCCGGCTCGTCCTCTTCCTGACAGCCGAGCAGCTGGCCTCGGACGCGGTGCTCGACCGGTTGTCCGCGGTCGACGTCCGGCGCTTCGTGGTCGACGAGGCACACTGCATCTCGGCCTGGGGGCATGACTTCCGGCCCGACTACCTCTCACTGGGCGCGGCCGTCGACCGCCTGGGCCGGCCGCCGGTGCTGGCGCTCACCGCCACCGCACCCCCACCGGTGCGTGACGAGATCCTCGACCGGCTCGGGCTGCGCGACCCCGTGGTGGTGGTGCGGGGCTTCGACCGCCCGAACCTGCACCTCGACGTGCGGCGTCAGGTCGACGAGAGCGACCGTCGACGGGCCGTCGTCGAGACGGTCCAGGCGCTGCCGATGCCGGGGTTGGTCTACGTCGCCACCCGTCGCGACACCGAGGAGTACGCGCGGGCCCTGGCCGAGCAGGGACTGCGCACCGCCGCCTACCACGGCGGGATGCGGGCCGCGGACCGCAGCGAGGCGCACCGCCGGTTCAGCGACGGCACCGCCGAGGTGGTGGTCGCCACCTCGGCCTTCGGGATGGGCATCGACAAGGCGGACATCCGCTTCGTGGTGCACGCCGCCACCCCCGACACCCTCGAGAGCTACTACCAGCAGGTCGGTCGGGCAGGTCGCGACGGGGAGCCGGCCGGGGCGGTGCTCTTCCACCGGCCCGAGGACTTCTCGCTGCACCGCTTCCACGCCGGGGCCGCCGCCGACGACGGCTCGGTGCGCGCGGTGTGGACGGCGGCGTCCGACGGGATGCCGGTGGCCGAGCTGCGCAAGAGCGTCGACCTACCGGGCCGGCGCACGACCAAGGTGCTCGACCTGCTCGAGTCGTCCGACTGCGTTCAGGTGCGCCGTGGTCGCCTGCGCACACGGGACCTCCCCCTCGACGAGGTGCTCGGCCGGGTGGCCGAGGAGGTCGCGGTGCGTCGTCGGGTGGCCCTGTCCCGGATGGAGATGATGCGCGGCTACGCCGAGACAACGGGCTGCCGGCGCCGCTTCCTGCTGGGCTACCTCGGCGAGGAGCTCGACCAGCCGTGCGGCAACTGCGACACCTGCGACGACGGCACGGCTCAGGAGGCGCCGGACGAGACGGCGGTGCCCTTCCCGGTGGGGGCGCCGGTGCGGCACACCCAGTGGGGGCCCGGCGTGGTGGTCAGCACCGAGACCGACCGGCTGACCGTGCTGTTCGACCGGGAGGGCTACCGGGTGCTCTCGCTCGAGGCCGTGGGCGACGACAGGCTGCTGGAACCCGCCTGAGCGGCGCCGACCGACTGCGCCTCCAGCACCGCCAGGTCGCGCTCCGCGAACCGGAGGTGCTCGACGTGCTCGCGGACCACCACGGTCAGGCACTCGAGCACGGTGAACGACTCCTCGCCCCAGTCCGGCGCGAGCACGGCGGTGCGCACCTCGAACAGGTCGGCGTCGTCGACGCGCTCGAGCAGGGCGGTGAACCGCCGGCGGCGGTCCTGCTGCAGGGCCGCGACCTCGACGAACGGCGCGCGGGCGGTGAGGGTCAGGCCCATCGCGGCGGCACCGGCATCCGTGGTGTCGGTGGGTGGCACGCCGAGGGGGTGGAACGGGCCCGGCTCGTCGCTCAACATCCGCCCCACCCAGATGTCGTCGGCGAAGAGCAGGTGGCGCAGCGTCTCGAGGAACGACCACTCGTCGTCGACCCGTTCGTGCAGAAGCTCCTCGGGCAGGGTCGCCGCGTGCGTGACGGCGTCGTTCCACAGCGCGTCGACCTGCGCCCAGGCCCGGCGCACCTCGGCGATCGTGCGCATCTCGCGCACCAGCACCCGCACCGGGTGGCGGCTGTCGAGCTCGGCTCGGACGTAGGCGGTCACCTCGACGTCGTCGACCCAGACACGCCCCACACCCTCGTGGCCCGACAGGTGCACGTCGTCGACCACTGACGCCACGATCCGCAGCCCATGCACGTCGGAGTCCCGGATGGTGACCCCGGACAGGTCGACCTCACGAAGCGAGGCGCCGGAGAGGTCGACGCGTCGGAAGGTGGCGCCCCGGAAGGCGTCGGTGTCGCGGTGCTCGGTCGTCATCGCGGGATCGCGGTCGTCATCGAGGCATCGTGACAGACGGCGGCGGCCACCGGTATGGCTAGATTCGGGGGTATGAGCCCCAGCCCGAGCCAGGACTGCCTCTTCTGCCGCATCGTCTCCGGCGCGATCCCCGCGCAGGTGGTGGCCGAGAGCGAGCACGCACTGGCCTTTCGCGACATCGAGCCCGCCGCGCCCACGCACGTCCTCGTCGTGCCGCGCCGGCACGTGCCCGACCTCGCCGGTCTCGCCACGGCATCCGCAGAGGAGCTCTCGGATGTGGTGACGCTCGCCGCGCAGGTGGCGTCCGCCGAGGGGCTGCCGGGATACCGGCTGGTCGCCAACACCGGTGAGGCGGCCCAGCAGAGCGTCTTCCACGCACACCTGCACGTCATCGGAGGCCGCACCCTGAGCTGGCCTCCCGGGTGAGCTCGGCATTCTCGTGCACCCGAGGTCGGTGCGGCCTCGTAGACTTGCCCCACGATGACTGACGCCCATACCGCCCCGCCCGAAGCCGACGACACGGCCTCCGGCCAGACCCATCCCCACGTCCGGCAGCACACCGTGGTCGTGCCCGAGGACGTCGACATGGTCACGCTCCTCGGGCCGCGCGACGAGCTGCTGCGCACCATGGAGCGCCAGTTCCCACGGGTCGAGATCCACGTGCGCGGCAACGAGTTCACCGTGTCCGGCCCGAGCGCCGAGGTCGCGCTCGTCGAGCGGCTCATCGACGAGCTCCTCGACGTGCTCGAGGGCGGCCAGCCGCTCAACCGCGACGCCGTCGAGCGCTCCATCCAGATGCTGCGCGCCCAGACCGTCGAGCGCCCTGCCGACGTCCTGACGATGAACATCGTCAGCAACCGCGGGCGCACCATCCGCCCCAAGACGCTGGGCCAGAAGCGCTACGTCGACGCCATCGACCAGAACACCATCGTCTTCGGCATCGGCCCGGCCGGCACCGGCAAGACCTACCTCGCCATGGCCAAGGCGGTCGCGGCGCTGCAGGCCAAGCAGGTCAACCGCATCATCCTGACCCGGCCGGCGGTCGAGGCCGGTGAGCGGCTCGGATTCCTGCCCGGCACCCTCAACGACAAGATCGACCCCTACCTGCGGCCGCTCTACGACGCGCTGCACGACATGGTCGACCCCGAGTCGATCCCGAGGCTGCTGGCCGCCGGCACGGTCGAGGTCGCGCCCCTGGCGTACATGCGTGGTCGCACGCTGAACAGCGCGTTCATCATCCTCGACGAGGCCCAGAACACCACGGCCGAGCAGATGAAGATGTTCCTCACCCGCCTGGGCTTCGGCTCGAAGATGGTCGTCACCGGAGACGTCACCCAGGTCGACCTGCCCGGTGGCACCAGCGGCCTGAAGGTCGTGCGCGACATCCTCACCGACCTCGACGACGTGCACTTCGCCGAGCTCACCGCCGTCGACGTCGTGCGGCACCGCCTGGTCGGCGCCATCGTCGACGCCTACGGCCGCTGGGACGAGAAGCAGCCCAAGGGCCCCCGCCGGTGAGCATCGACGTCCTCAACGAGACCGAGTTCCGGCTCGACGAGCTCGAGCTCGTGGCCTGCGCCCGCTACGTCATGGCCCAGATGCGGGTGCACCCCAAGGCCGACCTGTGCCTGCGCCTGGTCGACGAGCCCGCCATGGAGACCCTGCACGTGCAGTGGATGGACCTGCCCGGGCCCACCGACGTCATGAGCTTCCCGATGGACGAGCTGCGACCCGGCCGCGAGGGGTCCGAGCCCCAGGAGGGCGTGCTCGGTGACATCGTGCTGTGCCCGAGCGTCGCGCAGCGGCAGGCCCGTGAGGCCGGCCACGCGACCGAGGAGGAGCTGCTGCTGCTCACGACGCACGGCATCCTGCACCTGCTCGGCTACGACCACGCGGAGGCCGAGGAGGAGAAGGAGATGTTCGAGCTGCAGCGCCAGCTGTTGCTCACCTTCCTCGCCACCCGCGGTCGCCCGACCGCCTGACCGGCCGGCGCACCATGACCGGACTCGTCACGGCGGCAGTGCTCGCCACCCTCGTCGC
Source organism: Ornithinibacter sp. (assembly GCA_045807225.1). Taxonomy (GTDB): domain Bacteria; phylum Actinomycetota; class Actinomycetes; order Actinomycetales; family Dermatophilaceae; genus Fodinibacter. The sequence goes on from JBJMHU010000060.1 coordinate 28,495, forward strand.
CTTCCTCATCTCCACCGCGGAGGCCGCCTTCTCGCGGATGTCGCGCGCCCGCGCCCACGAGCTGCTCGAGGAGGGCCGGCCCGGCTCCACGGCGCTGGTCAAGGTGGTCGGCGACACCGCTGCCTACCTGTCGGTGCTGTCCTTCCTGCGGGTGATCGCCGAGTCGACCGTCGCTGTCATGGTCACGCTGGCCGTCGTCGAGCGGGTCGAGGGCACCTGGCAGCCGTTCCTCGTCGCCATCGCGATCATGGCCCTGATCTCCTTCGCCGTCGTCGGGGTGTCGCCGGGAACGCTTGGTGCACAGCACAGTTCGCGCGTGGCGCTGGCCGCTGCCCCCACGACGGTCTGGCTGCGGCGGCTGCTCGGGCCGTTCAGCCGGCTGCTCATCGCCCTCACCAACGCCGTCACGCCCGGAAAGGGCTTCCGCGACGGCCCGTTCGAGAGCGAGAGCGAGCTGCGCGACCTCGTCGACATGGCGCGCGACTCGGCGCTCATCGAGGCGGGGGAGCGCGAGATGATCCACTCGGTCTTCGAGCTCGGCGACACCCTCGCGCGCGAGGTCATGGTGCCACGCACCGACATGGTCTCCATCGACGACGACCGGGTCTGCCGGCAGGCGATGACCCTGTTCCTGCGGTCGGGCTTCTCGCGGATCCCGGTGCTGGGCAAGGACGTCGACGACGTGGTGGGGCTGCTCTACCTCAAGGACGTCATCCGGCGGATGAACGCCGACCCGGAGGCCGGCGCGGTGCCGGTGCGTGAGCTGATGCGGCCGATGCCGTTCGTGCCCGAGAGCAAGCCGGTCGACGACCTGCTGCGCGAGATGCAGCGCGACCAGACCCACTTCGCGGTCGTGGTCGACGAGTACGGCGGTACCGCCGGGCTGGTCACCATCGAGGACATCCTCGAGGAGATCGTCGGCGAGATCACCGACGAGTACGACCGCGAGGCCCCCGAGGTCGAGGACCTCGGCGACGGCCGGCTGCGCGTCGCCGCCACCCTGCACGTCGACGACCTCGCCGAGCTGTTCGACATCGCGCTCGAGGACGACGAGGTCGACACCGTGGGCGGGCTGATCGGCAAGACCATCGGCCGGGTGCCGATCCTCGGCTCCACGTGCGAGGTGGCAGGGTTGCGCCTGACCGCCGAGCGGATGTCGGGCCGCCGGCACCGGATCGCGACCGTGGTCGTCGAGCGGGTCGAGCCGGCGCAGGGTGTGCCGGAGATGGAGGAGCGAGCCGGATGAGCGAGCACGGGTCGGAGTACGTCGCGGGCTTCGCGTGCCTCATCGGGCGGCCGAACGCCGGCAAGTCGACGCTGACCAACGCGCTGGTGGGCAGCAAGGTCGCCATCACGTCGAGCAAGCCCCAGACGACGCGGCACACCATCCGCGGCATCGTCACCGGGCCGGCGAGCCAGCTGATCCTGGTCGACACCCCGGGGCTGCACAAGCCGCGCACGCTGCTCGGGCAGCGGCTCAACGACCTGGTCCGCGAGACCCTGCTCGAGGTCGACGTCATCGGCTTCTGCCTGCCCGCCGACCAGCGGATCGGGCCCGGTGACCAGTTCATCGCCCGTGAGCTCGCCGAGCTGAAGCGGGGTAAGCGCACCCCGGTGGTCGCGCTGGCCACGAAGTCCGACAAGGTCGACCGGAAGCGGATGACCGAGCACCTCATCGCCATCGACCAGCTCGGCGACTGGGCGGCGATCGTGCCGTGCTCGGCCACCCGCGGTGACCAGGTCGAGGAGGTGGCGTCGGTGCTCGCCGAGCACCTGCCGCCCTCGCCGGGGCCGCTCTACCCCGACGACGTGCTCACCGACGAGCCCGAGCTCGTCATGATCGCCGAGCTCGTGCGCGAGGCCGCGCTCGAGGGGGTGCGCGACGAGCTGCCGCACAGCCTGGCCGTCGTCGTCGACGAGATCGTGCCGCGCGAGGGCCGAAGCGAGGGCAAGCCGCTGCTCGACGTGCGGGTCAACGTGTTCGTCGAGCGCGACTCCCAGAAGGCCATCGTCATCGGGCGTGGGGGGTCGCGCCTGCGCGAGGTGGGCACCAACGCGCGCGCCGGCATCGAGGAGCTGCTCGGCCAGCGGGTGCACCTCGACCTGCACGTCAAGGTGGCCAAGGACTGGCAGCGCGACCCCAAGCAGCTCGGCCGGCTCGGCTTCTGAGGCGCTGCGTCTCCGCGGGCTGACCGGGGTGCGCAGGTGCGAGAACTGGCAGTCGAGTGGCGCGCGTGGCGCTTTCGCAGCACTCTGGTGAGGCGGTGGTGGGTCCTCGACGGACGGGCCACCGCACCACGCGGTCCGTGCGGTGGACCGCCGTCGGCACGGACACGTCGAACCTGAGGGGGCGGCGCGTCCGTGCCGACGCGTGTGGCGGGCAGTGGTCGGCGTCGACTCCCAGGGGGTTCACATCCATGATGGTGGGATGAGTTCGCGCCGGTTCGGTCACAGCGGTCGGCTCGCCACGGCATCCCTGATCGTGCTCGTGCTCGCCGGCTGCACGGTGGGTGCCCAGCCGAGCCCCACGGCGCGACCGTCGGCGAGTGGCCGCGTCGCGCTGGATGCGGCACTGCGCGATGCCGCCTGGGCGAACGACGTGCCCACCGCACGGCGGCTGGTCGCGGAGGGAGCAGACGTCGACGCGAAGGACGAGACGCAGCAGTCGGCCTACCTGATCGCGACGAGTGAGGGGTACCTCGAGCTGCTCGAGCTCACGCTGGCCTCGGGAGCCGACGTCGACGCCAAGGACTCGTGGAACGGCACCGGCCTGATCCGGGCCGCCGAGCGAGGGCACCACCTGGTGGTCGGGCGGTTGTTGCGGGCCGGCATCGACAAGGACCACGTCAACCGGATCGGCTACCAGGCCGTGCACGAGGCGGTGTGGTTCGGGGCCGACGCCCCGGCCGAGGTGTCGACGGTGCAGGTGCTCGTGGCGGGTGGGGTGGAGCTCGGGCGGCCGTCGGTGACGGAGGGGTTGACGCCGTTGCAGATGGCGCGCGAACGGGGTTACCGCACACTTGAGCGCGTGTTGACCGCAGCCGATCGCCACCGCCCGTCGGCCGACCCGGATGCCGCGCTGCTCGCGGCGGCCGGGGCCGGGGACGCGGATGCCGTGGCGCTGGCGCTGCGCGACGGGGCGCAGCTGGAGGCACGCGACGGGTCGGGGCGCACGGCGCTGCTGCTGGCGTCCGCGGGGGACCACCTCGAGGCAGCGCGGGTGCTGGTGGCCATGGGGGCCGACCCGGACGCACTGGACGACCAGCACGACACGCCGTGGCTGGTCACCGGAGTGACGGGGAGCGTCGAGATGCTCGAGGCGCTGCTGCCTGCCTCGCCGGACCTCGGGGTGGTCAACCGGTTCGGCGGGGTGTCGGTGATCCCGGCGAGCGAGCGGGGACACGTGGAGTACGTGCGCCGCGTCGTGACGACCGGGATCGACGTCAACCACGTGAACTCGCTGGGGTGGAGCGCTCTGCTCGAGGCCGTGATCCTCGGCGACGGGGAAGCGCGGCGCCAGGAGATCGTGCGGATCCTGCTCGCTGCCGGTGCCGACGCGTCCATCGGCGACCGCGACGGGGTGACGGCACGGGAGCACGCCGATCGGCTCGGGTTCGGGGAGATCGCCGCGATCCTGCGGTCAGCCGGGTGAGCGGCTGGGGTCGGGTGTCGCGGCGGTAGGCCGGGGGCGGGTGGCCTCCGTCGCTCCACCGGTTGTCCACACGGTGGTGTCGCCGGTGCTGGCCCGTGAGCCCGTCGGCAGCGGTCAACGGATCAGGTGCTGCTGCTTCCGCTGTCCGTGACAGTGCCCCGCTGGCGGTCGCGGGGTTCCGGCAGTGGCTGGCCGGGGTGGATGTGGGGTCGTTGTCGGACCGGGAGCGGGTGGACCTGCTCGGTGAGCTGTGCCTGTACCTGATCTGACCTGACGTGACCTGAGCACCCGAGGTGCACCATGGGGCTCCATCGCCCGCATCGTGAGCCTGGCGGCCGGCATCCGGAGCGCTCTCTAGACTGGTCGGCATGCGAATCGGAGTCTTCGGCGCCACTGGCCAGGTCGGCAACGTCATGCGTTCCCTGCTCTTCGAGCGGAACTTCCCGGTCGAAGAGATCCGCTACTTCGCGTCGGCGCGCTCGGCCGGCACGACCCTGCCGTGGGGCGACGCCGATGTCACCGTCGAGGACACTGCGACCGCCGACTTCTCCGGGCTCGACATCGCCCTGTTCTCCAACGGTGGGTCGACCTCCAAGACCTGGGCGCCGCGGGTGGCCGAGGCCGGTGCGGTCGTGGTCGACAACTCCAGCGCCTGGCGCAAGGACCCCGAGGTGCCGCTCGTGGTGTCCGAGGTGAACCCAGAGGACCTCGACGACATCCCCAAGGGCATCGTGGCCAACCCGAACTGCACCACGATGGCTGCGATGCCGGTGCTCAAGCCGCTGCACGACCTCGCTGGCCTCGTGCGCCTGCACGTCAGCAGCTACCAGGCGGTCTCGGGTTCTGGTGGCGTCGGCCTGGTCGAGCTCGACACCCAGCTGCGCGGCGGCTACGCGTCGGGCGACCCCAAGGACCTCGCCCTCGACGGCTCGGCGCTGGACCTGCCCGACCCGCAGATCTACGCGGTGCCGGTCGGCTTCAACGTCGTGCCGCTCGCCGGGTCCATCGTCGACGACGGCTCGCTCGAGACCGACGAGGAGCAGAAGCTGCGCAACGAGTCCCGCAAGATCCTGCACATCCCGGGCCTGCGGGTGTCGGGCACCTGCGTGCGGGTTCCCGTCTTCTCGGGCCACAGCCTCGCGATCTCCGCGGAGTTCGACCGCGACATCAGCCCTGCCGAGGCGCTCGAGGTGCTCGGGAAGGCGCCAGGCGTCATCGTCACGGACGTGCCCAACCCGCTGCAGGCCACCGGGCGCGACGAGGTCTTCGTCGGGCGGGTCCGCGCCGACCAGGCCGCACCCGAGGGCAGGGGCCTGAACCTCTTCGTCGTCGGCGACAACCTGCGCAAGGGTGCCGCGCTCAACGCCGTGCAGGTCGCCGAGGAGCTGCTCAAGCGCCGCTGAGGCGCCACGCCTCAGCGCACCGCCCGCCAGACCGACTCCGCCGAGCTGGCTCCTGGCTGCCACCGTGCGATCCACGGCCCGGTGCCCTCGCTCGGGTCGAGCACGCCCTCCTCGAGCCAGGTGAGGTCACCGGCGAGCACCGACGCGGCCAGCTTGCGGTCCGTCTCGTCCGAGTTCGTCCACAGCTCGTCGAACAGCACGTCCACCCGCATCCGTGCCTGCCCGCAGAAGGCGTCCGCCAGCCGCTGCGCCGACCGGCCCCGCTCCGCGTCCTCGGCGAGCAGCATCTGCGCCCGCACGCACGCGGCCGCCATCGCGAACAGCTCCGCCCCGATGTCGACGACCCGGCCCAGGAACCGCTGGTGGTGCTCCATCGCGGCCTGCCAGCGCGACATCCCGTAGAACGTCTGGCGCGCCAGCCGGCGCGACGACCGCTCGACGTAGCGCAGGTGCCGCGCCAAGGGGCCGAACTCCCCGAAGGACGTCGGCACCGACCCGGCGCCGGTCACCAGCTGCGGCAGCCACTTCGCGTAGAACCCGCTCGCCCCTGCGGCCGCCCGCGCCTTCGCCGGCAGGTCGGCGTCGGCCGACGCCAGGTCGCCCGCCGCCTTGAGGTGCTCGTCGACGGCCTCCCGGGCGATGAGCAGGTGCATGATCTCGCTCGAGCCCTCGAAGATCCGGTTGATCCGCACGTCGCGCAGCTGCTGCTCGGCCGGCACCGCCCGCTCGCCACGAGCCGCCAGCGACGCCGCCGACTCGTAGCCCCGGCCGCCGCGGATCTGCACCAGCTCGTCGGCGATGAGCCATCCCATCTCGCTGGCCCAGAGCTTCGCCAGGGCGGCCTCGATCCGGATGTCGGTGTCACCGGCATCGGCCATCGCACAGGTCAGCTCGGTCACCGACTCCATGGCGTACGCGCTGGCCGCGATGAACGCGATCTTCCCGGCCACCGCCTCGTGCTGCCCCACCGGCCGCCCCCACTGCACCCGCTCGACCGACCACTCGCGGGCGATCTTCAGCGACCACTTGGCGCTCGCGGAGCACATCGCCGGGATCGACAGCCGCCCGGCGTTGAGCGTGGTCAGTGCGATCTTGAGCCCCTCGCCCTCCCGGCCCAGCCGGTTCTCGACCGGCACCCGCACCTGGTGCAGCCGGGTCAGCCCGTTCTCGATGCCGCGCAGCCCCATGAAGCCGTTGCGCCGCTCGACCGTGATGCCGGGCGCGTTCCCCTCGACGACGAAGGCGGTGATCCCGCCCCGCCCGTCAGCGTGCTTCGGCACCCGCGCCATCACGACCAGCAGCTCGGCCACGACCCCGTTGGTGGTCCACAGCTTCACGCCGTCGAGCAGGTAGGCGCTCCCGTCATCGGTGAGCACCGCGGTGCTCTCCATCCGCGCCGGGTCGGACCCGACGTCGGGCTCGGTCAGCAGGAACGCCGAGATCGCCCCCGCCGCGCACCGCGGCAGGAACCGCGTCTTCTGCTCCGGAGTGCCGACCAGCTTGACCGGCTCGGGCACGCCGATGGACTGGTGAGCCGACAGCATCGCACCGAAGGCGGGGTGCACCGACCCGATCAGCATCAGCGCGCGACCGTACGAGCGCATGGTCAACCCCAGCCCGCCGTACTCGACGGGGATCTTCATCCCGAAGGCACCGATGTCGGCCAGCGCCCTGATGTCCTCGTCGGGGATCTTCGCCTCGCGTTCGATCCGGGCCCCGTCGATGCCGGCGCAGACGTCGCGCAACGTGGCGAGGAACGCCTCGCCACGCGCCTCGTCATCGGCATCCGGTCGTGGGTGCGGGTGCACCAGGTCGAGGTCGAAGCGGCCGAGGTAGAGCTCCTTGGCGAACGACGGCTTGCTCCACCCGCTCTCGCGCGCCTGTTCCGCGACCTCTCGCGCCTCGCGCTCGGAGACCCGCGGTGCCTCGCCGCCGGTCGGGTCGTCGGTGTGCGTGGTCCCCGTGCTCGCGCTCATCCTGGCTCCTCCGAAGGTCGGTGTTCCAGAGTCTCACCTGCCGCCCTAGAGTGGCGCCATGGCCACCGAGGACGAGTTCCATGCCGCTGCCGCCTACGTCAACACGCTCGTGATCGACCCGGGCAACGAGACCAAGCTGCGGCTCTACGCGCTCTACAAGCAGGCGAGCGAGGGCGACGTCTCGGGCAAGCGCCCCGGCTTCACCAACCCGGTCGGCCGCGCCAAGCACGACGCGTGGGCCGACGCGAAGGGGATGAGCGTCGAGGACGCCCGCGACGAGTACGTCACCCTGGTCGGCACGCTGCGCACCTGACCTGTCAGAGGTCGGTCACCAGGTGGGTCCACACCTGGGTGACCTCCATCCCGACCTTGAGGTAGAGGTCGAGCGCCCCCGTGCGTGAGTCGGTCGACAGCTCGCTGCGGGTCGCGCCGCGCTCGCGCGCCCCGGCGAACGCATCGGCGAGCAGCGCCTGGGCCAGCCCCCGCCCACGGTGCGACCGCTCGACGGCGAGCTGGTCCACGAACCCGACTCCTTGGCTGTCGAGGATCGTGAACGCTGCGCCCACGACCACCGCGTCGTGCTCGACGACCCGCAGCTGCCACGGCTGCGCCCCGGGGCGGCGCACGGTGATCGCCGCCCAGTCCTCGAAGGAGCCGCGCACCCGCCCCTCCCACTCGTCGAAGGCATCCTGGATGACCACGTATGCCGCCTGCACGCGCTGGGCCGTGTCGCCAGTCGCGATCGTGTAGCCCTCCGGGAGGGACCGCTGCGGAACCTCCCGCCCCTCGGGCAGCTCGAGCACCCACGAGGTGTGCCCCAGCGTGTAGCCACGGCCTCGCAGGAAGCGCTGGGGAAGCGACCCCTCCGGCGCCACCTGGCCGACCCGCGACGACCCGAGCGACCTCGCCCGCTGCTCGGTCCACTGCGCGAGCCACGAGCCGATGCCGCGTCCGCGCTCGCCCGGCAGCACGGCGCCCTCGGCGCGCGTCCCTTTGGTGGTCACCTCGGCGGCGCCGACCAGCCGGTCGCCGTCGAACACCCCGATGCTGTCGTTCGCGAGGTCGAAGCTGGGCCGTCCCCAGTCGCCTGCGATGTCCTCGGGCTCGAGCGCAAGGTGCCCCGAGTCCTCGAGCTCGGCACGGGAGTACACGGCGAACGCCGCGTCGAGGTCGTCGAGCCGAAGCGAGCGCGCGGTCAGGCCCGGAGGCAGTTCGGTCGTCACGAGAACCAAGGGTGGCCCACGGACGCCCCTGACCGCACCTGCGTTGTCGGTGGTAGAACCAGCAGCATGCGTCTTCACGACATCCCCCGTCACCCGCTCACCTTCGGGCCCAGCCCGCTGCAGCACCTCCGCCGGCTCAGTGAGCACCTCGGCGGCGCACAGGTCTGGGCCAAGCGCGAGGACGTCAACAGCGGCTTGGCGTTCGGTGGCAACAAGATCCGTAAGCTCGAGTACATCGTCCCCGACGTGCTGGCCAGCGGCGCCGACACCCTGGTCTCGATCGGTGGTTACCAGTCGAACCACACTCGCCAGGTGGCCGCGGTCGCCGCCCACCTCGGCCTGAAGTGCCGTCTCGTGCAGGAGAAGTGGGTGCCGTGGGACGACCCGGTCAACGACAAGGTGGGCAACATCCTGCTCTCGCGGATGATGGGCGCTGACTCACGCCTCGACCCGCACGGCTTCGACATCGGCATCCGCGACTCGTGGAAGAACGCGCTGCGCGAGGTGGAGGAGGGCGGCGGCACCCCCTACCCGATTCCCGCCGGTGCCAGCGAGCACCCGCTCGGGGGAGTCGGTTTCGCCAACTACGCCTTCGAGCTCGCCGAGCAGGAGGTGGCGCTCGGCGTGCACTTCGACACCATCGTGGTCTGCACGGTCACCTGCTCCACGCATGCCGGGATGGTGGCCGGGTTCGCCGCGCTCGAGGACCTCACGGGCGTGCGTCGGCGGGTCATCGGCATCGACGCCTCCGCCACCCTCGACACCACCCGCGCCCAGCTCGAGCGGATCGCCCGGAGCACCGCCGAGGTCATCGAGCTCGGCCGTGACCTGCGCGACGACGAGTTCGCCCTGTTGCCCGACTGGGCCGGCGACCTCTACGGCGTCCCGGTCGACTCGACCATGGAGGCGATGCGCCTGGGCGCGGAGCTCGAGGCGATGATCACCGATCCGGTCTACGAGGGGAAGTCGCTGGCCGGGCTTGTCGACCTGGTGCGCTCGGCCGACATCCCCAAGGACTCCACGGTGCTCTACGCCCACCTCGGCGGCCAGCCGGCGCTGAACGCCTACCACTCGCTGTGGCCGGCGTCGTGAGCCCGGATGCCGTGCCGCTGCCGGTCGCGCTCGTCCGCCGCCCCGGGCCGCGGCTGGCCGAGGGCATCGTCACCCACATCGACCGCGCGCCGCTCGACCTCGACCTGGCCCGCGAGCAGTGGCAGGGATACGTGGACGCGCTGGTCGGCAACGGCTGGACCGTCGTCGAGGTCGAGCCCGCCGACGACCACCCCGACGCCGTCTTCGTCGAGGACCCGGTCGTCGTGCACGGCGACCTCGCCGTCATCGCGCGCTCCGGCGCACCCGAGCGTCGTGGAGAGGCCGCCGGGGTCGAGCGGGCGGTGCGCGACCTCGGTCTGCGCGTCGCCCGCATCGAGGCACCCGGCACCCTCGACGGCGGCGACGTGCTGCGTGCCGGCGGCACCGCGTACGTCGGCCTCGGTGGGCGCACCAACGGTGTCGGCATCCAGCAGCTCTCAACCCATCTGCGGGAGTTCGGAGTTCGCGTGCAGGCGGTACCGGTCGAACGGGCGCTGCACCTGAAGTCGGCGTGCACGGCCCTGCCCGACGGCACGGTCGTCGGCTGGGGGCCCGTCGTCGACGACAAGGAGGCGTTCCCGGCCTACGAGGACGTGCCCGAGGAGGGTGGTGCCCACGTCGTGCACCTGGGTGCCCACCACCTGCTGATGGCGACCAGTGCCCCGCTGACCGCGGCCTCCTACCGGGAGCGGGGCTACACCGTCACCGAGGTCGACGTGTCGGAGTTCGAGAAGCTCGAGGGCTGCGTCACGTGCCTCTCGGTGCGGGTGCGGGGCTGATCCGGTGGCAGTGACCTCCACCGGCCACGTCCTCGACGACGTGGCGTGGCACGCCCTCACCGGCCCGCACGCGCACCTGGCCGAGAGCGCTGCCGGTGGTGCCGCCCGCCGCTACCGCGACGAGATCGCACCCTTCTGCGGGGTGGAGAACCTCGACCGCGACGGATGGGCGGCACTGGCCGCCCTCGTCGGCCCGCGCGGAACCGCCGTCTTCCTCCGCGGCGAGGTCGAGCCCACCCCGCCCGGCTGGCGCGAGCTGCTCAGGGAGCCCGCCACCCAGTACGTCGCGGGGGAGCTCCTCGAGCTCCCCACGACGGTGAGCCGCGAGGTCGTGGAGCTCACGGCATCCGACTCGCCCGACATGGTGGCCCTGGCGGCGGTCACCGAACCGGGGCCGTTCGGCCCCAACAGCCATCTCACCGGGCGCTGGTTCGGCATCCGCCGGGAGGGCCGGCTCGTCGCCATGGCGGGGGAGCGGATGCGGGTGGTGGGCTTCGGGGAGGTCTCCGGGGTGTGCGTCGACCAGGCGGCGCGGGGCGAGGGCCTGGGCGCGGTCGTCACGCTGGCCGCGGCGCACGGGATCTCGGAGCGCGGCGACCGCGCGATGCTGCACGTGCGCGACGGCAACGACGCCGCCCACCGGCTCTACCGCCGCGTCGGGTTCGAGGTGCGCCGACCGGTGACCGTCGCCGTGCTGCGTCCCGCATCGTGACCCTTCGCGAGCCCGGGGTTGGCGCAGTGCCGGTCGCGTGGGACGCTTGGCGCGTGCTTCACGGACACCTCCTCCTTCGCTGCCGCGGCGGGGCCTGAATCGGCCGCCCCTCGTCGCGGAGCTTCTGCTGCACCGGCTGAACCCCGACGAAGTGTGAAGGAAGCAGACCAGTGATCCACCCCCAGCAGCCCTCGGGCATGCCGAGCCAGAAGTACGTGCCGTTCCAGGAGCAGCTCGAGGTGCACGTGCCCGACCGCACCTGGCCCGACCAGGTGATGAGCAAGGCCCCGCGTTGGTGCGCGGTCGACCTGCGCGACGGCAACCAGGCCCTCATCGACCCGATGGACGCCGAGCGCAAGATGCGCATGTTCAAGCTGCTCGTGCGGATGGGCTACAAGGAGATCGAGGTCGGCTTCCCCAGCGCCAGCCAGACCGACTTCGACTTCTGCCGTGACCTCATCGACGGCGGGCACATCCCCGACGACGTGACGATCCAGGTGCTCACCCAGTGCCGGGACCACCTCATCGAGCGCACCTTCGACGCCATCCGCGGCAGCAAGCAGGCGATCGTGCACTTCTACAACTCGACCTCCGTGCTGCAGCGCCGCGTCGTGTTCGGGATGAGCGAGGAGGGCATCATCGACATCGCCCTCCAGGGCGCCCGGCTGTGCCGCAAGCTCGAGGAGACCGTCCCCGAGACCGACGTCTACTACGAGTACTCGCCCGAGTCGTACACCGGCACCGAGCTGGAGTTCGCGGTGCGCATCTGCAACGAGGTCATCGCGGTCATCGACCCGACGCCCGACCACAAGATGATCGTCAACCTGCCGGCGACCGTCGAGATGGCCACCCCCAACGTCTACGCCGACTCCATCGAGTGGATGGTGCGCCACCTCGACCGCCGGGAGTCCGTGGTCGTGAGCCTGCACCCGCACAACGACCGCGGCGAGGGCGTCGCCGCCGCCGAGCTCGGCTTCCTGGCCGGTGCCGACCGCATCGAGGGCTGCCTGTTCGGCAACGGCGAGCGCACCGGCAACGTCTGCCTCGTCACCCTGGGGATGAACCTGTTCAGCCAGGGCATCGACCCGCAGATCGACTTCTCCGACATGGCCGAGATCCGGCGCACCGTCGAGTACTGCAACCAGCTGCCGGTGCACGAGCGGCACCCGTGGGGCGGCGACCTCGTCTACACCGCCTTCTCGGGCTCGCACCAGGACGCCATCAAGAAGGGCCTGGAGGACATGGACCGGCGGAGCACCGCAGCCGGTACCGACGTCGACCACATCGACTGGGGGGTGCCCTACCTGCCGATCGACCCGCACGACATCGGCCGCTCCTACGAGGCCGTCGTCAGGGTCAACTCGCAGTCGGGCAAGGGTGGCGTGTCGTACCTGCTCAAGGCCGAGCACGGGCTGGACCTGCCGCGCCGGCTCCAGGTGGAGTTCAGCCACGTCGTGCAGCGCCGCACCGACTCCGAGGGTGGCGAGCTGTCGGCCGCGCAGATCTGGCAGATGTTCGCCGACGAGTACCTCCACGCCGACGAGTCCGGCGACCGCTGGGGCCGCTTCGCCCCGGTGCGCTCGACGCTGACCGGCGCCGACGACGGCATGGACCACATCGACTCCACCATCACCGACTTCGGCAAGGAGGTCGAGATCAGCGGCACCGGCAACGGCCCCATCGCGGCCTTCATCCAGGCCCTCGCGCCGCTCGGCGTCGACGTGCGCGTCCTCGACTACCACGAGCACGCGCTGTCGGCCGGTGGTGACGCCCGGGCCGCGGCCTACGTGGAGTGTGCCGTCGGCGAGCGGGTGCTGTGGGGCGTCGGCCTGCACGAGTCGATCGTCAAGGCGTCGCTGCGCGCCATCATGTCGGCGGTCAACCGCGCCGAGCGCGATGCCGTGGTGTCCGCCTGAGCCGGGTCACCGCCCTCGCCTGCGGGCTGGCGACGGTCGACGTCGTCCAGACCGTCGAGCGGGTGCCCTCGGCCGACGAGAAGGTCGTCGCACTCTCCACCCGGGTGGAGGCGGGTGGGCCAGCACTCAATGCCGCCACGACGGCAGCACTGTTGGGAACTCCGTGCCGGCTCGTCACCGCGGTGGGCGCCGGGCCGCTGGCCTCCGTGGTGCGGGAGGACTGCGAATCTGCCGGCGTCGAGCTCGTGGACGTCGCCGGCGACATGTTCGAGCTGCCGGTAGCCACGGTGCTGCTCACCCGTTCGACGGGTGATCGCGCCGTGGTCTCCCGCGGTGCGCTGGGTGCGAATGCCGGTGACGCGCCGCCCGCGGTCCCGGTCGCTGCGCTGCTGCAGGGGATCGAGGCCGTGCTCGTCGACGGCCACCACCTCGGCGTCGCGGTGCGACTGGCGGCGGCGGCGCGCGCTTGCGGCATCCCGGTGCTGCTCGACGCCGGGTCGTGGAAGCCCGGGCTGCCCGCGCTGCTCGAGTCGGTCGACGTGCTGCTCGCCTCCGCAGCCTTTCGCTCCCCGACCGGCGGCTCGCCGGCCGACCTCCTTGCCCTCGGGCCGACCTGGGTCGCCCGCAGCGCAGGGTCGGGCTCGGTGGGGTGGGCCGCCCACGACGGGTCGTCGGGGTCGGTCGAGGTCCCTGCAGTCGAGGTCGTCGACACCCTGGGTGCGGGGGACGTACTGCACGGCGCCATGCTGGCGGAGCTGGCACGGCACGGCCTGGCCGACCTCCCGCGGGCCCTCGAGCGCGCCGTCGCGGTGGCGACCCGTTCGGTCCAGGCGCCGGGAGCTCGCGGGTGGGCTGCGGCCCTCGGCCGGTCGTCGAGCTCCGCACCAGCACCGCCCTGAACGCGGCGGGACTCGCGACCGGCAGCCGCTCGGCGCCTTCAGCGGACCCCGGCGGTGCGGAACTGGATCGAGATGCGCGGGCCGACCGGCTTGGTGGTCTTGGGCACGCAGTGGTCCCAGGTGCGCTGGCAGGAGCCGCCCATCACCACCAGGTCACCGTGGCCAGCCGGCACCTTGGTCGACGTGCCGCCGCCCCTCGGGCGCAGCACCAGGTCGCGCGGCGCACCGACCGAGAGGATCGCGACCATGGTGTCGGAGTCGCGAGAGCGGCCGATCCGGTCACCGTGCCAGGCCACCGAGTCGTGGCCGTCTCGGTAGAGGCACAGCCCCGCCGTCGTGAACGGCTCACCCAGCTCGCCGGCGTAGTGGGTGGACAGGGCGTCGCGCGCCTCGACGAGGGCTGGATGGGGGAGCGGCTCCCGCTCGCCGTAGAACCGCAGCAGGCGGGGGACGTCGACGATGGAGTCGTACATCTGGCGGCGCTCGGCCTGCCACGGCACGTCGCGCCGCAGCGCGGAGTACAGCCGGTCGGCACCCCCGACGAACCCGGTCATCACGTCGACCCACGCGCCGTGGGCGAGGGGCGTGCGGCGCACCCCTCGCAGCGGGTGGACGACGACCTCGTCGTCGAGGTCGAGCAGCGATCCCTGGAGCTCGATCACCGCTCCATCGTACGTCGCCATTCGAACACCTGTCCAGCGCCATGACGGGGCGCGGTCGTCGGCCGGCTCGGCCAGGAGGACCACGCCGGCGCAGTGCGGTGGCGGCAGCCCCGGCACGTCGACCCCGAGCACCTCCCCCACCTCGTCGACCTGATGAGGGGGCGGCGGCTCGAGGAAGGGTTGTCAGTCATGGGGTGTAGGAAAGCGCGACCCAGGGGCGTGCGGTTTGATTCGCCGGTGAACCCCGACCTCGTCGACCTGCCCGGCCTGCGCGCCTTCCTGGTGGCGCACGCCGTGCCGGGGCTCGACGACGTGGTGGCGCTCGACGACCGTTCGACCCGCCACCGCCGGCTCGTCCGCACGCCGACCGGCACCCTCGTCACGCTCACCGCCGTCCTGCCGCCCGGCGTGGTCGGCACCCCTGTCGTCGTCGCCGAGGGACCTCCGGATGCCGTGGCCGCTGCCGCCGTGCTCGGCCGCCGCTGGCTGGGGCTCGACGCCGATCCCGGCAGCGGCGTCGACGCGCTCGCCGACGACCCGGTGCTGGGGCCGCTCGTCACGTCCCGACCCCACCTGCGGGTGCCCGGCAGCACCGACCCGTTCGAGACCGCGGTTCTGGTGGTGCTGGGCCAGCAGGTGTCCCTCGCCGCCGGACAGCTGTTCGCAGCCCGCCTGGTCGCCGCCCACGGTAGCGCCCCCGAGGCTGCGCCGTTGCGCGCCTTCCCGAGCCCCGAGGTGCTGGCGGCGCTGGACACCGTGGCGCTGCAGCGGGCCCTCGGCATCACGGGTGCCCGGGCCCGCACGATCGTCGTCCTCGCCCGGGCCGTGGCCGAGGGAGCGATCCGTCTCGAGGCCACCAGCACCGGTGCTGTCGAGCGAGCCGGCACCCGCGAGGCGCTGCTGGCCCTTCCCGGCATCGGTCCCTGGACCGCCGACCTCGTCGCGCTGAGGGCGCTGCGCGACCCGGACGTCTTCCTCGCGGGTGACCTCGTGCTGCGCCGGGCGCTCGGCGGGGTCAGCGCAGCACAGGCGGCCACGGCATCCGACGCCTGGCGGCCGCACCGCTCGCTCGCCGTGCTGCACCTGTGGACCCAGCACGCCATCGACCCGCCGCGCTGACCCGACCCCCGGCATCCCGGCGATGTGGGTGGGAGGACCGACAATGGTGCGGTGCCCCTCTACCGCGACGAGGCGATCGTCCTGCGCACCCAGAAGCTGGGTGAGGCCGACCGCATCGTCACCCTCCTCACCCGCCGCCTGGGCAAGGTGCGCGCGGTCGGCAAGGGAGTGCGCCGCACGAAGTCGCGCTTCGGCAGCCGCCTCGAGCCGGCGATGCACGTCGACATCCAGTGCTACGAGGGCCGCAGCCTCGACACGGTGACGCAGATCGAGACCCTCGACCCCTGGGGCGACGCGATCGCGCGTGACTACCCGAGCTACACCACCGCGACCGCCGTGCTCGAGACCTGCGACCGGCTCACCGAGGAGCGCGAACCCGCCCTGCAGCAGTACCTCCTGCTCGCCGGGGCGCTGCGCTCGCTCGCCGGCCGCGAGCACGACCCCAACCTCGTGCTCGACGCCTACCTGCTGCGGGCGCTCGCGGTCGCCGGCTGGGCGCCCAGCTTCTCCGACTGTGCCAAGTGCGGCGCACCCGGGCCGCACCGCGGCTTCCACGTGGTGGCCGGCGGTGCTGTCTGCCCGGCCTGCCGCCTGCCCGGCTCCGCGGCCCCGGCCCCCGAGACCTTCCTCCTGCTCAGCGCGCTGCTCGCCGGCGACTGGGCGGTCGCCGACGCCTCCGACGCCCAGCACCGCCGCGAGGGCAGCGGCCTGACCGCGGCCTTCCTGCAGTGGCACCTCGAACGCGGCATCCGCAGCCTCCGTATGGTGGAGCGGTGAGCGCGCCGAGCCCCTACCCGCCGCCCTTCGCGCACGCCAGCGGCGCCCGGCCGCCGGCCATCGCGAGGGACAGGCTGCCGCGCCACGTCGCCGTCGTCATGGACGGCAACGGCCGCTGGGCCAACGCGCGTGGCCTGCCGCGCACCAAGGGGCACGAGGCCGGTGAGGCCGCACTGCTCGACGTCGTGGCCGGCGCCATCGAGGTCGGGGTCACGCACCTGTCGGCCTACGCGTTCTCGACCGAGAACTGGAAGCGCAGCCCCGACGAGGTCAAGTTCCTGATGGGCTTCAACCGCGACGTCATCCGGCGCCGGCGTGACCAGCTGCACGAGTGGGGCGTGCGGATGCGCTGGGTCGGGCGGCGCCCGCGGCTGTGGGGCTCGGTGATCAAGGAGCTCGAGGTCGCGCAGGAGCTCACCCGCCACAACACCGGGCTCACGCTCTACTTCTGCGTCAACTACGGCGGCCGGGCCGAGATCGGGGATGCCGTGCAGCGGCTCGCCGAGGACGTCGCCCGCGGCCGGCTCAAGCCGCGCTCGGTCGACGAGAGGACCGTGGCCCGCTACCTGCCCGAGCCGGACATGCCCGACGTCGACCTGTTCGTGCGCAGCTCGGGCGAGCAGCGCACCAGCAACTTCCTGCTCTGGCAGAGCGCCTACGCCGAGATGGTCTTCCAGGACCGGCTGTGGCCCGACTACGACCGGCGCGACCTGTGGGCCGCGATCCAGTCCTACGTCGACCGGGAGCGACGCTACGGCGGCGCCGTCGACCTGCCGGGAGCCTAGGAGCGGGCAGGCGGCTCAGCGTGCCGGTGCCGCCGAGCACTGCGCGCACAGGCCGTCCATCTCGACCGTGTGGCGCACGTGGGTGAAGCCGTGGGCGGCGGCCACCGCCTCGGCCCAGCGCTCCACGGCATCCCCGGTCACCTCCACCGCCAGGCCGCACGACCGGCACACCACGTGGTGATGGTGGTCGGTGGAGCAGGAGCGGTAGACCGCCTCGCCCTCGGGCGTGCGGATGACGTCGACCTCGCCGTCGGTGGCCATCGCCTGGAGGTTCCGGTAGACGGTCGCCAGGCCGACCCGGGTGCCGGAGCCGGTGAGCGCGGCGTGGATCTCCTGCGCCGAGCGGAACTCCGCCGCCCCGGTGAGGGCCTGCGCGATGGCCGCCCGCTGGCGGGTCGGGCGCCGCTCGCCCGAGAGCTGGTCGGTCATCGCGACTCCACCTCCGCGTGCTGGCCGTGCTCGTCGTAGTGCTCCTCGTGGGCGGCGTGCCGGTGGCCGTCGTGCAGGTAGTCGACGTGGTCGCCGTGCTCGACCGTGGGGTGCCCGCAGTCGGGGCCGTGCTCGTGGTCGTGCCGCTCGGAGCGGGCGTGGGCCGCGCGGCGGGCCCGGGCGGTGAGAGCGGCACCGGCGCTCGCCACGAGGAAGGCGGCCACCGCAAGCAGCACGATCGTGCCGCCGGAGGGCGTCTCGGCGTAGTACGAGACGACGACGCCCCCGACGCTGCAGGCGACGCCGATGCCGACCGCCCACCACAGCGCCGACCGGAAGCTGCGGGCGAACAGCTGTGAGGTGGCGTTGGGCAGGATCATCAGCGCGCTGATGAGCAACAGCCCGACGATCCGCATCGACACCACGACGGTGACGGCCGTGAGCACGGCCAGCACGACGTTGTAGCCGAGCACCGGCATCCCGAGCGCCCTGGCGTACTCCTCGTCGTTCGCGACCGCGAAGAAGCGCGGGCGCAGCACCAGGGTGGTCGCGAGCACGACGGCGGCCAGCACCGCGAACACGATGATGTCGCCGGTGGTGGTGGTGAGGATGGCCCCGAACAGGTAGCTGGTCAGCGTGGCGGGGGTACCGGCGCTCGACCGGGCGATGAGCACCACCCCCAAGGCGATGCCGCCGTAGAACATCACCGCCAGCGCGGTGTCGCCGCTGGTGCGCCCGGAGGCGCGGATCAGCTCGATGGCGACCGCCGCGAGCACCGCCGCGACCAGTGCGGTGAGGACCGGCGCCGAGTTGGTGAGCACCCCGACGGCGACGCCGGCCAGGGCGACGTGCCCCATGCCGTCGCCGATGAGCGACATGCGGCGCTGCACGAGGAAGACCCCGACCAGCGGCGCGGCGAAGCCGGCGAGCAGGGCGGCCAGGAGCGCCTGGCGCATGAAGTCGAGCGCGAGGAGGTCGTTCACGAGGACGCCTTCCGGGGGGCCGGGTCGAGGGGGGCCGCGCCGATGACGTGGCCGGCCCGAGCCGCCCGGTCGTCGAGGTGGTGGTGCCCCGAGCCGGCGGAGTGCCCGCCGACGTGGGCGGCGTACGCGGCCGGGTCCCCGTCGAAGTCGACGTGCCCGGCGTCGAGGCAGACGATGCGGCTGACGACGCCCTCGAGCGCCGCCAGCTCGTGCGTGACGATGAGCATCGAGGTGCCGCGGTCGGCGAGGCGCTGCAGCACGTCGGCCAGTGCCTCCTGGCTGGCGTGGTCGACGCCGGCGGTCGGCTCGTCCATGACGAGCAGCTCGGGGCGGCCGGCGAGCGCCCGGGCGATCAGCACCCGGCGCTGCTGCCCGCCCGACAGGGCCGCGACCTCCTCGTTGGCGCGGTCGCTCAGCCCCACGTCGGCGATCGCCTCGCGGACGATCGTGCGGTCGGCCCGCGACGCGGGCTTCCACCAGGGGCGGTGCGGCAGCCGGCCCACCTCGACGATCTCGGTGACGGTGGCCCGCACCGAGGCCGACAGCGAGTGCCGCTGCGGCACGTAGCCGATGCGGGTGTGCTCGGTGAACCGGTCGCGCGGGGTGCCGAAGAGCTCGACGTCGCCCCCCTGCGCCGTGGTGAGGCCGAGGATGCCGCGCACGAGCGTGGACTTGCCCGACCCGTTGGGGCCGAGCAGGGCCAGGACCTCGCCCTGGTGCAGCTCGAGGTCGGCATGGGAGACGACCCGGCGGTCGGCGTAGCCGAAGGACGCGCCGTGCAGGCGCACGAGGGGGGCCTGGTCGGTCATCGGCACTCCTGTCCGACGCGCAGCGTGGCGAGGTTCGCGCGCATCACCTCGAGGTAGTCGCGGCCGCGGGAGGCGTCGGTGATGCCCTCCAGCGGGTCGAGCACGGCCACCCTCGCCCGCGCCTCGCGGGCGACCGTCTCGGCGAGCGCGGGGGAGACCAGGCTCTCGGTGTAGACGGTGGAGACCCCGGCATCGCGGACGTGCGCGCTGAGGTCGCGCAGGGTCGCGGCGTCGGGCTCGATGTCGGGGCTCACGCCGGCGACCCCCTCCTGGTGCAGGTCGTAGCGGTGGGCGAGGTAGCCGAAGGCGGCGTGACCGGTGACGAGCTCACGGGTGCGGCACTGCGCGAGCCCGGTGCGGAACTCGGCGTCGAGACGGTCGAGGGCGGCTCCGAGCGCGGCGGCGTTGGCGCGGTAGCTCCCGGCGTTGGCCGGGTCGCGCCGGCCGAGGACCTGGCCCAGGGCGGTCGCGACGTCGGCCAGCCGGGTGGGGTCGAGCCAGAAGTGCGGGTCCTTGCCGGTGAGGCGAGCAGCCGGCGCGACGTCGACCCCGGCATCCGGGGCCTGGGTGCGCACGGCCTGGTCGACCGCCGGCTGTAAGCCGGCCAGGGAGACGACGGCCTCCGCCCGAGCGAGCGAGCCCACCGCCCTGGGGGTCAGCTCGAGGTCGTGGGGCTCGACGCCGGGCTTGGTCAGCCCGGTCACCCGCACGTGGACGCCGCCGACCCGCTCGACCACGAACTGGAGCGGGTAGAACGCAGCGACGACCGGCATCCGCCCGTCGTCCCCGGTCTTCCCGGCGTCGGCCGACGCGCAGCCGGACCCCAGCAGCACCACCAGGGCGACGAGCACGGGGACGAGCTTCATGACAACGATTCTCATTCCAAGTGAGAATCATTGTCAAGTGGAGAGGAGAGGGGGCTCAGCCCCGGGGGGCCACCTGGGTGACGAGGATGGCGACCATGATCGCGACGACCGCGAGCCGCATCAGGCGCTCCGCTCCGCTGAGCCGCGGCCAGGCCAGCGCCAGGATCCACAGCAGCACCGCGATGACGACCACCAGAAGGAGCCAGGCGGGCGACGGCAGCAGGATGCCGGCGAAGGTCAGCACCAGGATGCCGAGGAAGGGCACGAAGCGCGGCAGGCTGCTGAGGTAGGTCAGGGCCGGCAGGCTGGCGCGCTCGAGGGACTCGCGGAGGGGGGACACGAGCCGGGAGTCTAGGGCCGGTCGCTCCAGGGGCCGGTGCCGGAACCGGTTCGGCTGGCGGGTGGCCGCCCGGATAGCCTTGCGCGCATGGCCGCCCCCCCCTCCGTCGTCGACACCGTCGTCTCCCTCTGCAAGCGTCGCGGGTTCGTGTTCCCGTGCGGTGAGATCTACGGCGGCACGCGCTCGGCCTGGGACTACGGGCCGCTGGGCGTCGAGCTGAAGGAGAACATCAAGCGGCAGTGGTGGCGCTCGATGGTGACCGCCCGTGAGGACGTCGTCGGGCTCGACTCCTCGATCATCCTGCCGCGCCAGACCTGGGTCGCCTCGGGCCACGTCGGCGAGTTCACCGACCCGCTCACCGAGTGCCAGCACTGCCACAAGCGCTTCCGGGTCGACCACATGCAGGAGGCGGTCGCCGACCGCGAGGCCAAGAAGGGCAAGGAGGTCGACCCCGACTCCGTCGCGCTCAGCGACATCGCCTGCCCCAACTGCGGCACCCGCGGGCAGTGGACCGAGCCGCGCAACTTCAACATGATGCTCAAGACCTACCTCGGGGTCATCGAGGACGAGTCGGGGCTGCACTACCTGCGGCCCGAGACGGCTCAGGGCATCTTCATCAACTTCCTCAACGTCAGCCAGGCCTCGCGCAAGAAGCCGCCGTTCGGCATCGCCCAGACCGGCAAGAGCTTCCGCAACGAGATCACCCCCGGCAACTTCATCTTCCGCACCCGCGAGTTCGAGCAGATGGAGATGGAGTTCTTCGTCAAGCCCGGCGAGGACGAGCAGTGGCACGAGTACTGGATCGCCGAGCGCACCCGGTGGTACACCGACCTCGGCATCGACGCCGACAACCTGCGGCACTACGAGCAC
>JBJMHU010000061.1:0-81352 GCA_045807225.1 Ornithinibacter sp.
GTGTCGGCACACATGTCGTCGACGGTGCGGGTGGCGCGCCAGCCCAGCTCGCTCTCGGCCAGGGCGGGGTCGGCGTAGGACGCGGCGATGTCGCCGGGTCGGCGGTCGACGATCTCGTAGGGCAGCTCCTGGCCGCAGGCCAGCTCGAAGGCGTGCAGCAGCTCGAGCACCGACGTGCCGTGCCCCGTGCCGAGGTTCCAGGTGGAGACCGGCTCGTCGGTGGTGGCGAGCCGGTTGAGGGCGGCGATGTGCCCGGCGGCGAGGTCGTCGACGTGGATGTAGTCGCGTACGCCGGTGCCGTCGGGGGTGGGGTAGTCCCCGCCGTAGATCGACAGCTTCTCGCGGCGGCCCACGGCCACCTGGGCGATGTACGGCATCAGGTTGTTGGGCACGTCGGACGGGTCCTCGCCGATCGTGCCGGACGGGTGGGCGCCGACCGGGTTGAAGTAGCGCAGCAGCGCGATCCGCCAGTGCGGGTCTGCCGCGGCGACGTCACGCAGGATCTGCTCCTGCATCACCTTGGTCCAGCCGTAGGGGTTGGTCGCGGAGGTGGGCAGGTCCTCGGTCATCGGCACCGGGGCGTTCGCGCCGTAGACGGTGGCGGAGGAGGAGAAGACCAGCATCGAGACCCCGTGCCGGCGCATCGCCCGCACCAGCGAGAACGTGGTGCCGATGTTGTTCTCGTAGTACTCCAGGGGCTTGGCCACGCTCTCGCCGACCGCCTTGTACCCGGCGAAGTGGATGACGGCGTCGATGCGCTCGTGCGCGAAGAGGTGCTCGGTCTTGTCGTGGTCGGTCAGGTCGAAGGAGCGCACGTCGAGCGGCTGACCGGTCAGGGCCTCGACCCGGCCGACGACCGACGGCTTGGCGTTGGCGAAGGAGTCGACGACGACGACCTCGTGGCCGGCCTCGACGAGCTGGACGACGGTGTGGGAGCCGATGTAGCCGGCTCCACCGGAGACGAGCACGCGCATGGCCTCGAACCTATCCTGCGGAGGTCACTTCTCGGTGCGGGCCAGCAGGGCCTCCACGAAGACCCGCTGGATGTCGGCGGGTGTGTTCGCGGTGTAGGAGGTGCCACCCGTGGCCCTCGAGATGGCCTTGAGTGCCGTGGGGTCCGCCTCGCCCATGCCGATGGTGATGATGCGCACCGGACGGTCGGCCCTGCTGGTCGCCCTGATCCTGGCGAGCAGCTGGGGGAGGTCCAGTCCGCCGCCCGGGTCGTCGTTGGTGCCGTCGGTCATGATGACGACCGAGTTGACGTGGGTGGGGTCGTACTCGGCGACCATCTTCTGGTAGGCCGCTGCCGTCGTGTCGTACAGGCCGGTGTCGCCCCCCAGCCGCTTCGGCAGGGTGCGCGTCACGGCGACGAGGTGGTCGCGCCACGCCTTGCCGGCGAAGGGCGTGTCGAGCTGCTCGACGCGCGCGAGCTCGCGGTAGTCGACGCCCTTGCCGTTCTGGTCGGTCGAGAAGACCCAGGCCCCGATCCGGCTCCCCGCCGGCAGGATGCGCAGCGCGGTGACGGCCGCCTCCTCGGTGACCTTGGCCCGGCTCTTGCCCTTGGTGTCCTTGGCCGGGTACCTCATCGACCCCGACACGTCGAGGATGGCGAGCATCCGCATGTCCTTGCGCAGGACGTGCCACTGGTCGAGCGCACCAGCGCGCTGGGCGGCTGTCGGCGCCGGCAGCTCGGTGTACGGCGGCATGGTCTTGCCCTGGATCCTCGGCCGGACCGCGGTGTCGGTGGTGCGGAAGCCGGCCTTGGCGAGGGCGCGGCGCGCGGCATCCGAGCGAAGGGCGCGGGCGGCCCGGTCGGCGAGGACCTGCCGGTCGGCCGGAAGGGCGCGGTTGACCAGCCAGGGGTAGTCGAGGCTGATCGTGCCGGCCCGCGGGACGAAGGCCCGCACGGTGCCCGGTGCGGCAGCGGCGTGGGCGAACGCGGCCTGTTCGGATGCCGGGAACGGCAGGGCGTCGTAGTTCTTGGCGAGCGCGTCGAACTGGGACTGGGTCGAGGCTGCGGCGAAGCGCGAGGCGACGATCAGCTTCGAGGCGACGGCGAGGTCGAGCGCCTCGGGCCGGGCGACCCGGGAGGCGAAGTAGGCCAGCCGGCCGGCGGTGTCGGTGTCGGGGTTCGCCAGCCGCACCTGCGCGGTGACGTTGATGGGCTCCGACCAGGAGGCCGGAGCGGTGTCGACCGTCCTGCTGCCCACGGTCGGTGAGACCAGCACGACGGGGCTCGTCGCGACCGACAGGCCCTCCGCCCAGCCGTCGGGGGAGGTGGGGGCGTCGCCGCCGCCCGGGAGGTCGTCCAGCCAGGTCGAGGAGTCGGGGACCCAGACCTCGGGAACCCGG
Source organism: Ornithinibacter sp. (assembly GCA_045807225.1). GTDB lineage: Bacteria > Actinomycetota > Actinomycetes > Actinomycetales > Dermatophilaceae > Fodinibacter. Next base: position 2,353 of record JBJMHU010000061.1, read on the forward strand.
CCCGCGCCGATGCTCTGGAGGGTGGTCTGGGCCGAGGCGGTCGAGCGCACCAGGGCGGTGCGGCATCCGGCCCTGGGAGTGGCGGGGTCGGTGGCTGCGGTGTTGGCGGCACCCGTGGGAGCGGCCCGGTCGGCCGCGGCGAGCACCGACTCGACGACCGGCTGCAGCTCCTCGGCCACGAGCACCTGCAGCGGGGCCGGGCAGTCGGTGGGGCGTTGCGCGGCGGCCGCCGTGTTGGACCGGTTGGTCCACCAGAGGTAGGCCCCGCCCCCGGCGACGAGCACGAGGAGGGGGGCCAGGGTGAGGAGGAGCATGCGGCGACCTCGGCGCCTGCGCGGTGCGCCGTGGCGACCCATCTGCGCAGTCCCTCAGTCGTCGTCCGGCAGCAGGATGTTGAGCAGCCAGGAGACGAAGGTGATCACGACGGCCGCGAGCACGGCATCCCAGAAGAACTCGTCGATGGTGAAGTCGAGGTTGAGCCAGTCGGAGATCCACTCGGTGATCTGCAGCATGAACGCGTTGACGATGAAGGTGAACAGCCCCAGGGTCAGCACGATGAACGGCAGCGAGAGCAGCTTGACGATGGGCTTGACGAACGCGTTGATGACGCCGAAGACGAGTGCGACGAAGAGCACCGTCAGCAGCTTGTTGGTCCAGGAGCTGTCACCGGTGGCGAGGTTCACTCCCGGGATGACCAGGGCGGCAACCCAGAGGGCGAGGCCGTTGACGGCCACCCGGATCAGGAAGTTCTTCACCGGCGCATTCTGGCACGCGGGGCGGGGCCGACCGACCGGGGCGGACGGGCGCATCCTGCCCCGCCCGAGGGGGGTTGCCTACAGTGGTCGCCATGACCGACGACCCCGGCGCCGTGGCGCCCGAGCCCGTCGCGGGCGTGCCCGCGGTGCACCTGCGCAGCGCCCTGGACGCCCTGCCCGCCTACACGCCGGGCCGGCCGGCGACCGTGCGGCCCGGCGTCACGGCATACAAGATCAGCAGCAACGAGAACCCCTACCCGCCCCTGCCGTCGGTGCTCGACGTGGTGCGCGAGGCAGCCGGGTCGATGAACCGGTACCCCGACATGGCGGTGTCGGCGCTGACCGCGGCCCTGGCGCAACGCCTCGACGTGCCGGCCGAGCGGCTGGCGCTCGGGCCGGGGTCGGTGGGGGTGCTCGGCCAGCTCATCGCGGCCACCTGCGACCCGGGCGACGAGGTCGTCTTCGCCTGGCGGTCGTTCGAGGCGTACCCGATCCTCGTCACCCTGGCGGGCGCCGTGCCGGTGCAGGTGCCCCTGGGTGAGGGGGAGCGGCACGACCTGGCGGCGATGGCGGCCGCGGTCACCCCCCGCACCCGGATGGTGCTGGTGTGCACCCCGAACAACCCGACCGGTACGACGGTGGGGGATGCCGAGCTGGAGGTGTTCCTCGAGCGGGTGCCCCCGGACGTGCTGGTGGTCATCGACGAGGCCTACCTCGAGTTCGTGACGTCGCCGCACTCGCCCGACGCGCTCGCCATCCACCGGTCGCGGCCGAACGTCGCGGTGCTGCGGACGTTCTCGAAGGCCTACGGGCTCGCCGGGCTGCGGGTGGGGTATGCCGTGGCGCACGAGCCGCTGGCGGAGGCGCTGCGCAAGGCCGCGATCCCGTTCGGGGTGAACTCGCTGGCCCAGGTGGCCGCGGTGGCGTCGCTCGAGGCGTTCGACGAGCTCGAGGTGCGCGTCAAGGAGCTGGTGGAGGAGCGGTCGCGGGTGGTCGAGGCACTGGTGGCCCAGGGGTGGGTGCTGCCCGACGCGCAGGCGAACTTCGTGTGGTTCGGCCTGGGTGAGCTGACGGGGGAGTTCGCGGCGTCGTGCGAGGCGGCCGGGCTGACCGTGCGGCCGTACGGGTCGGATGGTGCGCGGGCGACGATCGGCGAGCGGGAGGCGAACGACCGGCTGATCGAGGTGGCGGGGGCGTTCTACGCGAAGCACTTCGGCTGACCCGGCCCCACCGGGACCGCGGAAGCTCGACGACGCGATGCCGGGTGCCGGCCGGGCGCCTCAGCCGGCGAGGTCGGATTCGGCCACCACCCGCAGCGCCTGAGCCGCGATGGTCAGCGCAGGGTTCATCGCGGCCGACGACGGGAAGAACCCGGCATCGACGACCCACAGGTTGTCGAGGTCGTGGGCCTTGCAGTGGCCGTCGAGCACGCTGGCACCCGGGTCGGCCCCGGCGACCACGGTGCCGCACATGTGGCTGTTCATGCTGATGTCGAACGGCTGGGTGAACACCACGTCGTAGCCGGCGTCGCGCATCAGCCGCTTGGCGCGGGCCAGCAGCCGCGCGTGCTGGCGAGTGTTCGTCGCGACCCGCGTGGTCCGGATCCGCCCGGCCGGCGAGAGGGTGACCCGGTTGGCCGGGTCGGGCAGGTCCTCGGCCATCACCACCCACTCCACCGAGCGCCGGGCGATGGCGTCGAGCAGCGGCAGCGGCACCCGGGTGGCCCAGCTCTTCATCATCAGGCCCTGCACCTTGCCGATCGCCTGCACGGTCCCCAGCGGGTGCCCGTCACCACCGTCGTGGTACCAGTCGGTCACCATCACCGTCTTCTGGAACACCACGTCGTTGTGCCGGTTCAGGTCGACCGCGGCGATGTGGGCGTTGTTGTGCATCATGAAGCTGCGCCCGACCAGCCCCGAGGAGTTGCCGAGCCCGTCAGGGTGACCAGCGCTCGACGACGCCAGCATCAGGGCCGCCGAGTTCGCTGCTCCAGCGGACACCACGAACCGCCGGGCGTGCACGGTCACCGGCCCGCGAGGGCCGATCCCGACCGCCGACACCACCCGTCGCCCGGAGGTGTCGGTCACCAGCCGCTCCACCCGCACCCCGGTCGCCAACCGGGCCGACCCCGTGGCCAGCGCCGGGTCGACGGCGCACACCTCGGCATCGGACTTGGCGCCCAGCTTGCACGGGAAGCCGTCGCAGGTCGCACACCGCACGCACGCACCGCCCGGCCGCAGGTCGACGCCCATCGCGGTGGATGCCGGGTGCACCCCGGCGGCGCTCAGCCGCTCGACCAGCGCCGCGACGTAGGGCTCGTGCGGCAGGGCGGCATACGGGAACGGCCCACTGCGCCACGGCTCGGTGGGGTCGGAGCCGGCCGTGCCGTGCACGGCATACAGCTGTTCGGCCTCGGCGTAGTACGGCTCCAGGTCGGCGTACCGGAACGGCCATGCCGGTGAGATCCCGTCGAGGTGCGCCACCTCCTCGAAGTCCGACTCGCGGAACCGCGGCAGCGACGCCCCGTAGACCTTGGTGTTCCCCCCGACCACGTAGTGCACCCCCGGGGCGAAGGCCTCACCGTCGCCGTCCTCCCAGAGCTCGGCCGGCTTGTAGCGCCGCCGGATGAACACCTCGTCGGGCGACCAGTTCTCAGGCTCCCGGGGCAGCCGCTCACCCCGTTCGAGCAACAGCACGTCGACCCCGCGCTGCGCCAGCGCCCAGGCGACGGTGCCACCGCCCATGCCCGACCCCACGACGACGACGTCGGCCTCCAGCTGCTCCACGGGCCCCACCTCCGATGGAATCCTGTCACCCGAACCCCCTACGTCACAGCAGCCACCGCGCCGGGCAGACGGCGCGCACCGCAGCCGCCGTCGCGGGTGCGCACTGTGGTTCGGTGGTTCGATGCCCACCATCGGATTCCACTGCTCCCACGAGCAGATCGCCCCCGGCCGCCTCCTGCGCGACGTCCAGCACGCGGAGCAGGCCGGCTTCACCGCCGCGATGTCCTCCGACCACCTCTCCCCGTGGTCGCAGCGCCAGGGGGAGTCGGGCTTCGCCTGGTCCTTCCTCGGCGCGGCGCTGGCCACCACCGACCTGCCCTTCGGCGTCGTGACGGCCCCCGGCCAGCGCTACCACCCGGCGGTCACGGCGCAGGCGATCGCGACCCTGTCGAGCATGTTCCCCGGCCGCTTCTGGGCGGCGCTCGGCTCCGGCGAGGCGAGCAACGAGCGCGTCACCGGCGAGGTCTGGCCGCGCAAGGACGTGCGTGACGCCCGACTGCTCGAGTGCGTCGACGTCATCCGCCGCCTGCTCGCCGGCGAGGAGGTCAGCCACGACGGTCTGGTCACCGTCAACCGCGCACGCCTGTGGACCCTCCCGGACGCCGTGCCACCCCTCATCGGGCCGGCCGTCACCACCGCGACCGCCGCACGGCACGCCGACTGGGCCGACGGCCTCGTCACGGTCAACCAGCCGCTCGACACCCTGCGCCAGGTGCTCGACGCCTACCGCGACGCCGGCGGCCATGGCCCGGCCCGCCTCCAGGTGCACCTCAGCTGGGCCCCCACCGACGACGAGGCCCGAGCCGTCGCCCACGACCAGTGGCGCAGCAACGTGCACGGCCCACCGGTCAGCTGGGACACCGAGACCGTCGAGGCCTTCGACACCATGGCCGAGACGGTGACAGCCGACCAGGTGGCCGAGGTCGTCAACGTCTCGAGCGACCCCTCGTGGCACACCGCCCGCATCCAGGAGTACCTCGACCAGGGCTGGGACGAGGTCTACCTGCACCACGTCGGGCAGCGCCAGGAGGCCTTCATCGACACGTTCGGCGAGCGGGTGCTGCCCCAGCTGGCCCCCACCGCGCCACGACCCGCCACGACGGACCGGCCCGCGCCCCAGCGCGAGGAGGCCACCCGATGAGGCTCAGCCAGACCGGCGACGTCTGGTGGAAGTCGGCGGTCTTCTACTGCGCCGACGTCGAGACCTTCCAGGACAGCAACGGCGACGGCGTCGGCGACCTGCGCGGCATGACCGAGCGCATGGAGTACCTCGCCGACCTCGGCATCACCTGCCTGTGGCTGATGCCGCTCTACCCCACCGCCGGGCGCGACGACGGCTACGACATCACCGACTTCTTCGGCGTCGACCCGCGCCTGGGCACCCCGGGCGACTTCGTCGAGCTGGTGCGCACGGCGCGCTCGTGCGGCATCCGGGTGGTCGTCGACTTCGTCATGAACCACACCTCCGACCAGCACCCCTGGTTCAAGCAGGCCCGGCGCAGCGTCGACGACCCCTACCGCCACCACTACGTGTGGTCGGCCACCAAGCCGCGCTCGAGCAAGGCCGAGGTCGTCTTCCCCGACAAGGAGGACAGCATCTGGGAGCTCGACGAGAAGACCGGTGAGTACTACCTCCACCACTTCTACCGGACCCAGCCCGACCTCAACGTCGCCAACCCCGCCGTGCAGGAGGAGATCGCGCGCACCCTGGGCTACTGGCTCGAGCTGGGCGTCTCCGGCTTCCGCATCGACGCCGTCCCGTTCCTCTTCGCCACCGACACCTACCCCGGCTCGGAGCCGGGAGGGTTCGACCCGCAGGCCTACCTGAAGGACGTGCGTGACTTCGTGACCCGGCGCCTCGGCGACGCCGCCCTGCTCGGCGAGGTGAACCTGCCCTACCCCCAGCAGAAGGAGTTCTTCGGCGGCGCCGACGGCGACGGCCTCAACATGCAGTTCGACTTCATCGGCATGCAACGGCTCTACCTCGCCCTCGCCCGCCGGGATGCCGGGCCGCTCGCCGCGGCGCTGCGCGAGCGCCCGGGCCTCGACGTCACGAGCCAGTGGGCCAACTTCGTGCGGAACCACGACGAGCTCACCCTCGACAAGCTGCCCGTCCCCGAGCGCAAGGAGGTCTTCGCCGCCTTCGGCCCGGACCCCGACATGCAGCTCTACGGCCGTGGCCTGCGCCGCCGGCTCCCCACCATGCTCGGCGGTGACGAGCGCCGCATCCGGCTCGTCTACTCCCTGCTCTTCTCGCTGCCCGGCACGCCGACGCTGTTCTACGGTGAGGAGATCGGCATGGGCGAGAACCTCGACGTCGAGGGCCGGCTCGCGGTGCGCACCCCGATGCAGTGGGATGCCGGCCCCAACGGCGGGTTCTCCACCGCACCCAGGCGCCGCCTCACCCGCCCGATGCCGGACGGCCTGTTCGCGCCCGAGCACGTCAACGCCGCGGCGCAGCGCCAGGACCCCGACTCGCTGTGGTCGTTCATCCGCCGGCTCATCCGCCGCTACCGCCAGATGCCACAGATCGGCTGGTCCCACGTCGAGGTGCTCGACCACGACCAGCCCGGCGTGCTCGCCCACGTCTGCCGGGTCGACGGCTGGCGGCTCCTCGCCGTGCACAACCTGGGCGCCGACGACGCCCTGGTCACCCTCGAGCTGGGTGAGGTGGCCGAGGGCTCGGTGCTGCGCGACGTGCTCGACGGCCGCGACGACCAGCCGGTCGACCCGAGCGGACGGGTCGCGCTGCGCGTCGACGGCCACCGGGGCCAGTGGCTGCGGGTGCTCGCCCCCGGAGAGCAGGCGTACGCGTAACCGCTGCGCCACCGGTACGGTGGTGGCCGACACCGGCAGTGACCGCCGCCACACCCAGCACCAGCGGTCGCGACGACCACCGACGCGGCGACCGTCACCACGGAAGCCCGGAGAAGGAGTGCCCAGTGAGCGACAACGAGGTCGCCCCCCTCGAGGCGGCGTTCGGCGTGGACCACCACGTCTCACGCGCCGAGGCCCCGGAACGCCCCGCCCAGGACGGCGGGCCGGAGATGGTCCAGCTGCTCAACCCCGAGGGCGAGCGCGTCTCGCACCCGGAGCACGACGCCGTCGTCGACGCGCTGGACGACCAGGAGCTGCGCGGGTTCTACCGCGACCTGGTCCTCATCCGCCGCTTCGACGCCGAGGCCACCGCGCTGCAGCGCCAGGGCGAGCTCGGCCTGTGGGCCAGCCTGCTCGGCCAGGAGGCCGCCCAGGTGGGCTCCGGTCGCGCCCTGCGACCGCAGGACTACGCCTTCCCGACCTACCGGGAGCACGGCGTCGCCTGGTGCCGCGGGGTCGACCCGGTCAACCTGCTCGGCATGTTCCGCGGGGTCAACCACGGCGGCTGGGACCCCAACGAGAAGAACTTCCACCTGTACACCATCATCATCGGCGCGCAGACCCTGCACGCCACGGGCTACGCGATGGGCGTGCAGCGCGACGGCAGCGTCGGCACCGGTGACGACGACCGCGACACCGCCGTCATCGCCTACTTCGGCGACGGCGCCACCAGCCAGGGCGACGTGTCGGAGGCGCTCGTCTTCGCCGGCGTCAACAACAGCCCGGTCGTCTTCTTCTGCCAGAACAACCAGTGGGCCATCTCCGAGCCCAACGAGAAGCAGACCCGGGCCCCGCTCTGGCACCGCGCGCGCGGCTTCGGCTTCCCCGGCATCCGGGTCGACGGCAACGACGTGCTGGGCGTGTATGCCGTCACCAAGGCGGCGCTCGACGCCGCCCGCAGCGGCCAGGGTCCCACCTTCATCGAGGCCTACACCTACCGGATGGGCGCGCACACCACCTCCGACGACCCCACCAAGTACCGCGTCTCCGCCGAGGTCGAGGTGTGGAAGCACCGCGACCCGATCGAGCGGTTCAAGCGCTGGCTCACCACCACCGGCCGCGCCGACGCCGACTTCTTCGACGCCGTCGAGGAGGAGTCCGACGAGCTCGGCGCCTCGGTGCGCGAGCGCTGCCTGGCCCTGCCCGACCCGCCCGGCACCGACATGTTCGACCACGTCTACGCCGAGGCGCACCCGCTGATCGAGCGGGAGCGCGCCGAGTTCGAGCGCTACCAGTCCTCGTTCGAGGGAGCCAGCTGATGGCCGCCACCACCCTGGCCAAGGGCATCACCAGCGGTCTGCGGGCCGCCATGGACAAGGACCCCAAGGTCGTCCTGATGGGCGAGGACATCGGCAAGCTCGGCGGTGTCTTCCGGGTCACCGAGGGCCTGCAGAAGGACTTCGGCGAGGACCGCGTCATCGACACCCCGCTGGCCGAGGCCGGCATCCTCGGTACCGCGATCGGGATGGCCCTGCGTGGCTACCGCCCGGTGGTCGAGATCCAGTTCGACGGCTTCGTCTACCCCGCCTTCGACCACATCGTCAGCCAGGTGGCGAAGCTGCGGGCCCGCAGCCTGGGCCACGTCGCGATGCCGCTCGTCATCCGCATCCCGTTCGGCGGCGGCATCGGCGCGGTCGAGCACCACAGCGAGTCCAACGAGGCCTACTTCGCGCACACCGCCGGCCTGCGGGTCGTCGCCGTGTCCAACCCGCACGACGCCCACTGGATGATCCAGCAGGCCGTCGAGACCGACGACCCCGTCGTGTTCTACGAGCCCAAGCGTCGCTACTGGGACAAGGGGGAGGTCGGCGACGCGCCGGAGGGCGCGCTGGGCACCGCCCGGGTGCTCCGCGAGGGCACCGACGTCACCCTGCTCGCCTACGGCCCGATGGTGAAGACCTGCCTGCAGGCCGCCCAGGCGGCGCAGGAGGAGGGGCGCAGCCTCGAGGTGGTCGACCTGCGGTCGCTCTCGCCCCTCGACGAGGCCACCATCCTCGACTCCGCCCGCAAGACCGGCCGGGTCGTGGTGGTGCACGAGGCGTCGACCTTCCTCGGCATGGGATCCGAGATCTCGGCGCTGATCACCGAGCAGGCGTTCTACTCGCTCGAGGCGCCGGTGCTGCGCGTCGGCGGCTACAACGTGCCCTACCCGCCGAGCCGCATCGAGGAGGAGTTCCTCCCCGACCTCGACCGCGTCCTCGACGCCGTCGACCGCTCGCTCGCCCACTGAAAGGCGTTCTTGCAGATGGCTCTTCGTGAGTTCAAGCTCCCCGACCCCGGCGAGGGCCTCACCGAGGCCGAGCTCGTCACCTGGCACGTCAAGCCCGGCGACACGGTCAAGGTCAACGACATCATCGTCGAGATCGAGACGGCCAAGTCGCTGGTCGAGCTGCCCGTGCCCTTCGCCGGCACCGTGGCGTCGCTGAACGCCGGTGAGGGCGACACCGTCGAGGTCGGCACCACCATCATCACCATCGACGACGGCCTGGGCGGTGCGCCTGATGCCGGCGCTCCGGTTCCCGCTGCGGCCGCGGCTCCCGCTCCGGCGGCTGCCGCAGCGCCCGAGGAGGAGATCGGCGAGGGCCTGATCGGCGGCACGACCTCGACCGGTCGCACGGCCGTGCTCGTCGGCTACGGCGTGAAGCAGACCGAGGCCAAGCGCCGGCCCCGCACCGGTGCCGCCCCGCCCGCCGACATCCCGGAGTCGACCGACAGGTCACTCCAGGAACAGGCTCCCCTCTCCGGCGAGCGGACCCGCGCCCTCGCCAAGCCTCCGGTGCGCAAGCTCGCCAAGGACCTCGGCGTCGACCTGGCGTCGCTCACCCCCACGGGCGACGGCGGCACCGTCACGCGCGCCGACGTCGAGGCGGCCGCCTCCGGCACCGGCGCCCCGGCATCCGGCGGCATGGTGCCGGCAGCGTCGCGCTGGGGCCTGGTCGGCGACGACGGCGAGCGGGAGACCCGCACTCCTGTGAAGGGAGTGCGCAAGATGACGGCGCAGGCCATGGTGGCCTCCGCGTTCACGGCCCCCCACGTGACCGAGTGGGTCACCGTCGACGTCAGCGCCACCATGGAGCTGGTCGAGCGGCTCAAGAAGGATCGCGAGTTCCGCGACGTCAGGGTGACACCGCTGCTCGTGCTCGCCAAGGCGATGTGCCTCGCGGTGCACCGGAACCCTGGCATCAACGCCACGTGGGACGAGAGCGCGCAGGAGATCGTGCTCAAGCACTACGTCAACCTCGGCATCGCGGCCGCCACCCCCCGCGGCCTGGTCGTCCCCAACGTCAAGGACGCCGACCGGATGTCGATGCGTGAGCTCGCGGAGGCCATCGGCGCCCTCACCGCCACCGCGCGCGAGGGCCGCACCCAGCCCACCGACATGGCCGGCGGCACCATCACGATCACCAACGTGGGCGTCTTCGGGGTCGACGCCGGCACGCCCATCCTCAACCCGGGCGAGGCCGCGATCCTGGCGTTCGGCACCGTCGCGCGGCGCCCGTGGGTCGTCACGGCATCCGACGGCAGCGAGAGCATCGAGCCGCGCTGGGTCACCACGCTGGCGCTCAGCTTCGACCACCGCCTCGTCGACGGCGAGCTCGGCAGCCGTTACCTGGCCGACGTCGCGGCGATCCTGGCCGACCCCTCCCGCGCGCTCGTCTGGGGCTGAGCCGGTGCCGGCCGAGGCCGCCGAACCCACCGGCGTCGTCTTCCCGGAGGTCGACGGACGCCGCTCCACCAGCGCCACCGGGCGCGCGGTCGTCGCCGACGCGCTGCGGCCCGTCGACCCGGTCGGCGCCGCGGCCGCGCAGCGCGAGACGAACTGGCGCAGTGGCTACCTCAGCCACTTCCGCCGCCTGGTCGAGGCCGGCCTGGCCAGGCCCGAGGATGCCGTCGCCATCGCCGACGCCGGGCTCGCCTCGCTCCACGACCGGATGCGCTGGCGCGACCCCGACGGCCGCCAGGTGCGGCTCGAGTCGGCGCTCGGCGGGGTGGCCGGCAGCCCCGCCGACCTGCTGGCGACGGAGTCGCTCGGTGGTGGTGGCGAGCCCGACACCGCCCTCACCATCCCCTACCGCGGCTCCCGGCTCGGGGGTGACGACCTGCGCCGCCAGCTCGACACCTGGGTGACCGACGGCGTCGTGGAGCCCTCCCTGCGCGAGGCCGTGGGCGCGGTGCTCGACCACCCCGAGTGGCTGCGCCTGGAGGGCCGTACCGTCGTCGTGCTCGGCGCCGCCGCCGAGATGGGTCCACTGCGCTCGCTGCTGCGCTGGGGCGCCACCGTCGCCGCTGTCGACCTGCCCCGCCCCGACCTGTGGGCCCGGCTGCTCGGTGACACCAGGAGCCTGCCCGGCCGGGTGCTGGTGCCGGCCACCCCCGGCACCTCCGACCTGGCCCAGCGTGCCGGCGTCGACCTCATCCACGACCTGCCGACCGCCACCGGTTGGGTCTGCGGCCTGCCCGGCTCGCTCGTCGTGGGCAACTACGTCTACGCCGACGGCGCCACCAACGTGCGCGTCAGCACGGCGGTGGACGCCCTCACCGAGACCGTGCGCGCCGCCCGCCCGGACACCGCGATGTCGTTCCTCGCCACCCCGACCGACGTGTTCGCCGTGCCGGGCGAGGCCGTCGCGGCCTCGGTGCAGGCGTATGCCGACCGGCGCACCTCCAAGCTGCTGCGCGGCCCGCTGCGAACCCTGTCGGGCGGACGCCTCCTGCGCCGCAACTACGTGCCCGGCGAGGACCCGGGCATCAACGACTCCGTCGTGCTGCAGCAGGGGCCCAACTACCTGCTCGCGAAGCGGCTCCAGCGCTGGCGCGCCACCTCGGCGCGCGCCCAGGGCGCGACGGTGTCGTTCAAGATCGCCCCGCCCACGCGCACCCGCTCGGTCCTCAAGAACCGCGCGCTGGCCGCAGCGTATGCCGGGGCGCACCGCTTCGGCGTCGAGGTCTTCGACCCGGGCACCGCCAACACGCTGATGGCCGCGCTTCTGGTGCACGACCTGGCCGCCGGCTCGCCGCGCCAGGAGTTCCCGTGGCAGGACGAGGCCCAGGCGGCGGCGCACGGCGGGCTCTGGCGGGCCGCCTACGACCCGCGCAGCGCGCTCGGCCTGGCCGCCCTGCTTGGCGCCGCGTCCGCCCGCCCCTGAGCGACCCGGCATCCTCGCGTGCCTCGGACGTGGGGACCGTGGCGACCAGTTCCGCACTCGTCACCAGCACAACACGCCGGATCCGCAGCAGGCGGGCGTCCCCGCATGCGGAATCCGCGGTTGGCCAATGGCCACGCCACCCGTCATGATGGAGGCATGAGCGCCACCTCGTCGATGCCGAAGCGACCGTCCGACCCCCTCGACCTGATCGACGTCGACAGCCTGCTCACCGACGAGGAGAAGGCGATCAGGGCGGCCACCCGCCAGGTCTGCGCCGACGCCGTCGACCCCCACGTCATGCAGTGGTACGAGGACGGCGACCTCCCGGTCGCCCGTGAGCTCGCCCAGGAGTTCGGGAAGGTCGGCCTGCTCGGCATGCACCTCGAGGGCTACGGCTGCGCGGGCATGTCCGCCGTCGACTACGGCCTGGCCTGCCTCGAGCTCGAGGCGAGCGACTCCGGCATCCGCTCGCTGGTGTCGGTGCAGGGAAGCCTGGCGATGTTCGCGATCTGGCGCTTCGGCACCGAGGAGCACAAGCAGGAGTGGCTGCCGCGGATGGCGGCCGGCGAGGCGATCGGCTGCTTCGGCCTCACCGAGCCCGACCACGGCTCCGACCCCGGCTCGATGCGCACGCGGGCCCGCCGCGACGGTGACGACTGGGTGCTCAACGGCAGCAAGATGTGGATCACCAACGGCTCGATCGCCGACGTCGCGGTCGTGTGGGCCAACGCCGGTGAGGAGAACGGCGGCATCCGGGGCTTCGTGGTCCCCACCGACACACCTGGGTTCGCGGCGCACAAGATCACCCACAAGATGTCGCTGCGCGCCTCGGTCACCTCCGAGCTCACCTTCGAGAACCTGCGCCTGCCCGCCGATGCCGTGCTGCCCGATGTCACAGGGCTCAAGGGCCCGCTCGCCTGCCTGAGCGAGGCGCGGTACGGCATCGTCTGGGGGTCGCTCGGTGCCGCCCGGTCGTCGCTCGAGGCGGCCCGCCGCTACTCGATGGAGCGCATCCAGTTCGGCCGCCCGATCGCCGGCTTCCAGCTGACCCAGGCCAAGCTGGCCAACATGGCCACCGAGCTGCAGCTCGGCCAGCTGCTGGCGCTGCACCTCGGCCGCCGCAAGGACACCGTCGGCCTGCGCCCCGAGCAGGTGTCGGTCGGCAAGTACAACAACATCACCAAGTCGATCGAGATCTGCCGCACCGCGCGCACGATCCTCGGGGGCAACGGTGTCAGCGGTGAGTACCCCGTGATGCGGCACGCCAACAACCTCGAGTCGGTGCTCACCTACGAGGGCACCGTCGAGATGCACACCCTCGTGATCGGCCAGGCGCTCACCGGCGAGTCCGCCTTCCGCTGACCCCTGCCTCGGTCGACCCGCCTGGGCCGGCCGGCCGCCGCGCCCCGCAACAAACCACGTTGCCCGCCGTCATCGGCGGGCGGGACGATGACCGTCCCCACCCACCTCATCGGAGAACCCCGTGCTGTCCGCCTATGCCCCGCTGTTCCGCGTCCCCGGCGCGACCCGCTTCATCGCGGGCACCGCGCTGTCGCGCACCGGAGGGGCGATGTTCGGTGTCGCGATCGTCGTGATGCTCAGCCAGCGCCGCGGGTCGTTCGGACTCGCCGGGGCGGTGTCGGCCGTCGGCGTGCTCGTGCTGGCCATCGGAGCACCGCTGATCGGCCGGCTGGTCGACCAGCAGGGCCAGCGCCGCGTGGCCCTGCCCTTCGTCGTGTTCTCGACGATCTGCGGCGTCACCGTCGCGGTGCTGTCCTGGCGCGACGCCCCGGCGTGGACCCTCTTCCTCTTCTACGGCCTGAGTGCCGTTCTCCCGGAACCGGGCCCGATGTCCCGCGCCCGCTGGGCGCACATCTACCGCGACCAGCCCGACCGACTGCACACGGCGATGTCGTTCGAGCAGGTCTGCGACGAGGCGTCGTTCGTCATCGGCCCGGTGCTCGCCGTCCTGGTGTCGACGCTGTGGTTCCCCGAGGCCGGCCTGCTGCTGGCCGAGGCCCTGTTCACAGTGGGAATGCTCACCTTCCTCGCGGCCCGCGCCACCGAGCCGCCGGTGGTGCCGCACGCCGACCGGCCGGTCGGGTTCGCCGTGCGTCGGCCCGGGCTGCTCGTCGTCGCCGTCGTGCTCGTGATGACCGGTGTCATCTTCGGGGCGAACGAGGTGATCGCCGTCGCCTTCGCCACCGAGCGCGGCGACACCGGCTTCTCGAGCATCATCCTCGGGGCGTTCGCGCTGGGCTCGACCCTGGCCGGCATCGTGTTCGGCAGCACCGTGTTCCGGATGACGATGACCCGCCGGCTGCTGGTCGCGGCCGCCGGCATGTTCGTGCTCGAGACCCCGGCCCTGCTCGTCGGTGGCCTGTGGCCGCTCGTGGCCGTGATGTTCGTGGCCGGCTCGGCGACCGCCCCGATGCTGATCACCAGCCTCTCACTGGCCCAGCGCCTGGTTCCCGCAGCGCTGATGACCGAGGGACTGGCCGTGGCGGTCACCGGCATCCTGATCGGCATCTCCGGCGGGTCCGCCGTCGGAGGCTGGGCGATCGAGGCCTGGGGTGCGCAGCCTGCGTATGCCGTGCCCGTGCTCGCCGGGGCGATGGCCGTGGCCATCATCGCGGCGCGCTACCGGCACCTCGAGCGCCACGAGCTGGCGTAGCTCAGAGCCAGGCGCCGGCGCGCATCACGGCGACCACCCGCAGGTCGTCGTCGAGGTGGACGAGGTCGGCCCGGCGGCCGGGCTCGATGACCCCGACGTCGCCCAGCCCGAGCAGCCGCGCCGGGGTGGCCGTGGCCGCGTAGACGACCGCGTCGAGCGGCAGGCCGGCCGTCTGCACGGCGTACCGCACGGCCTGGTCCATGGTGAGCGTGCTGCCGGCGATGGCGCCGTTCGACGCCAGCCGGGCCACGCCGTCGCGCACCTCGACGGCGGCCGGCCCGAGCACGTAGTCGCCGTCGGCCGCGCCGGCAGCACCCATCGCATCGGTGACGAGGATGAAGCGGTGCGGCGCCGTGGTCGCGGCCCAGCGCAGCACGGCCGGGTGCAGGTGGATGCCGTCGGCGATCAGCTCGACGAACGCGCGCGGGTCCTCGACCAACGCGAGCACCGGCCCCGGCTCGCGGTGGTGGATCGGCCGCATCGCGTTGAACAGGTGCGTGGCGACGCAGGCGCCCGCGTCGAGCGCCTGCTGCGCCACCGCATACGTCGCGTCGCTGTGACCGAGGGCCGCGATGACGCCGCGCTCGGCGAGCAGGGCCACGGCGTCGAGCCCGCCGTCCAGCTCGGGGGCGAGGGTCACCATCCGCACCGCTCCCTCACCGGCGTCGACCAGGCGGGCCACCTCGGCCGGGTCGGGGGCGCGCAGGAGGGCGGGGTCGTGGGCGCCGCAGTGGTCGCCACTCAGCCACGGCCCCTCGAGGTGGATGCCGGCCAGCTCACCTGCGCGGACCAGCGGCGCCAGCGCCCGCACCGACACCTCGAGCCGCTCGGTGGTGTCGGTGACCAGGCTGGCCACCATCGTCGTGGTGCCGTGCGCCCGGTGGGTGGCCAGCACGGTCGCCGCCTCGGCGGGGTCACCGGAGGTGAAGGCGGCCGCGCCGCCGCCGTGCGCGTGGGCGTCGACGAAGCCGGGCACCAGGGTGCCCGGGAGGTGCCGGCCGGCCGGTGCCGGTGGGTGACCCCCACCGGCACCGGTGACGCGGTCACCGTCGATCTCCACCCAGCCCGGCTCGGCCGAGCCGGACGGGAGGACGACCCGGTCAGCGCTGAGCAGCACCGGCATCGGCCCTCTCGGGTGCCGGCGTGGGGGCGTCCTCGGTGCCGTCGGTGTCGCGCGTGGCACCGGCTTCCACCTCGGGGGTCACCGCATCGTCGTCGTCGTCCTCGCGCCCCGGGGTGCGCAGGTTCCACTTGCGGATGACCCACCGGAAGAGCAGGTAGTAGACGGCCGCGTAGCCCAGCCCGATCAGGATCAGCAGCAGCGGCTTGGTCGCGATGTTGAAGTTGAGCACGTAGTCGAAGAGCCCTGCACTGAAGCCGAACCCGTCCTTGATGCCGAGCGCGTTGGTCAGCGCCATCGACGTCCCGGTGAGCACCGCGTGGATGACGTAGAGCGGCCACGCCACGAACATGAAGGCGAACTCGAGCGGCTCGGTCACGCCGGTGAGGAACGAGGTGAGGGCTGCCGTCATCATCAGGCCCCCGACGAGCTTGCGGCTCTTGAACTTCGCCTCCTGCCAGATGGCCAGCGCAGCGGCCGGCAGGGCGAACATCATGATCGGGAAGAAGCCGGTCATGAACGCACCGGCGGTCTTGTCGCCGGCGAGGAAGCGGCTGATGTCGCCGTGCACGACCTTGCCGGTGGCCGGGTTGGTGTAGTCGCCGAGGATGAACCACGGCACCGAGTTGAGGATGTGGTGCAGGCCGAGCGGGATGAGCAGCCGGTTGGCGGTGCCGTAGACGAACCCGCCGATGATGGCGTTGGCGGCCACCCACTCGCCGATGTTGGTCAGGCCGGCGTCGAAGGCGGGGTAGATGACCGCCAGCAGCACGGCGAGGATGAGCGTGGCGAAACCCGTGATGATCGGCACGAACCGCCGCCCGCCGAAGAACGCCAGGTAGGGCGGCAGCGAGATGCGGTAGTAGCGCTGCCACAGGTAGGCCGCGGTCAGCCCGCACAGGATGCCGCCGAGCACGCCGTAGTTGATCAGCTCCTGGTCCTCCCCCTGCGGGGGCGAGGGGAGCACGAACGGAGACACGGCATCCCCCACGCCCTTGAAGACGAGGTAGCCGACGACCGCGGCGAGCGCGGTCGACCCGTCGGCCTTCTTCGCCATGCCGATCGCGACACCGACGGCGAACAGCAGTGGCAGGTTCTCGAAGAGCGCTCCACCGCCGCCGGCCAGGACGGCGGCGACCTTGTCCCAGCCCAGGCCGTCGGCCCCGAGCAGGTCGGGCTGGCCGAGGCGCAGCATGAGCGCTGCGACGGGCAGCGCGGCGATCGGCAGCATCAGGCTGCGGCCGAACTTCTGGATGGGCGCGAGGTTGAGGCGCTTCTTCGCGCCCGTCTCGGCCGTGGCGTCGGCGGTGGTCATCGGTTTCCCTCCAGTGGTGATGGATGTGCTTCGTCGGGCATCGTGCGGTCCAGCGAGACGTGCAGCTCGTAGCGGTCGCCGCGGTAGTGGCTGGTGACGCGCTCCAGCGGGGCGCCGCCACTGCGGCTGCGTCGGTCGAACGCCAGCACCGGGTCGCCCGGCTCGACCGCGAGGTGGTGGGCGACCGACGCGTCGGCCAGCTCGGCGCGCACGGTCTGGTCGGCGGTGTCGACCGACAGGCCGTACTCGCGGGCGAACAGCTCGTAGAGCGACTGGCCCAGGTCGAGCCGGTCCAGGCCGGGCAGCAGGGTCGGTGAGTACCAGCCGCCCTCGACTGCCATCGGCTCACCGGCGGCCAGCCGCACCCGCTCCACCCACCAGGCCCGCTCGGCCGGCCCCAGCCGGAACCACGCCGCGACCTGGGCCGGCGGCTCGAGCGAGGCCACCCGCACCACCCGGGTCGACGGGGTCTTCCCACGCCGTCGCATGTCCTGGGTGAACGAGGCGAGGTGCAGGTGCGACTGCACCCGCGGCGGGGCCACGAAGGTGCCCTTGCCCGGCACCCGGCGCAGGGCCCCTTCGGCCACGAGCGACTCGATGGCGCGGCGGACGGTGGCGCGCGACACGGCATACGTGGTCATCAGCTCGCGCTCGGACGGGATGGCGGCGCCCGGCGCGAGCTCGCCTGCACACAGCGCGGCCAGCACCGCCCGGAGTTGGGCATGCTTGGGCTCGGCGCCGTCGACGAGGTGGCGCGGCGCGGTGGTCGCCGGGTCCGCCATTCGTCCCCCTCGCCGGTGGTCGTCTCAACTGGTACGGTCCAGTTAGTACCAGTGAGGATGCACCCGGCGTGGAGACCTGTCAATCCGGGTGGCTCCCGAACGAGAGGACCGTGAGATGAGCAGCAAGGCAGAGCAGATCCTGGCCGGGCTCGGCGGCGCCGGCAACATCGTCGAGATGGAGCCGTGCATCACCCGGCTGCGCACCGAGGTCAAGGACATGGCCCTGGTCGACGACAAGGCGCTCAAGGCCGCCGGCGCGCACGGCGTGGTGCGGGCCGGTTCGGTGGTGCAGGTCGTGGTCGGGCCCGAGGCCGACAACCTGGCCGAGGACATCGAGGACCTGATGTGACCGAGGTGCTCGCCCCCGTCGCCGGCCTGGTCCGTTCGCTGTCGCAGGTGCCCGACCCGGTCTTCGCCGCCGAGATGGTCGGTGCCGGCGTCGCCATCGAGCCCGAGGGCGGCATGGTGGATGCCGTGTCGCCCGTCGCCGGCACGGTGCTCAAGCTGCACCCGCACGCGTTCGTGGTGCTGACGGCCGAGGGCGCCGGCATCCTCGTGCACCTCGGCATCGACACGAACCACCTCGCCGGGGCGGGGTTCGAGCTGCTCGTGGCCGAGAAGGACGCGGTCGAGGCCGGGCAGCCGGTCACCCGCTGGGATCCGTCCGACGTCGTCGAGCGTGGCCTCAGCGCGATCGTCATGGTCTGCGTGCTCGACACGAAACCCGGCGCGGTCGACAGCGACCGGCTCGACGAGACGGTCTCGGCCGGCGACCCCCTCTTCGCCTGGCCCGCTGGCTCGTGACGAGCCCGGGGGTCGCCGCCCTCCTCCTCGACCTCGACGGCACCCTGGTCGACTCCGAGCCCCTGCACCGCGAGCGCTACCGGGCGTGGTTCGAGCAGCGCGGCTGGCCCTACGACGACGAGGTGGCCTCGCTCTTCACCGGCCGCCGCGCCGACGACGTCTTCCGCACCGTCGAGGGGCCGTGGCGTGGGGAGGACCCCGAGGCCCTGCTCGCCGAGATCCTCGGCCTCGAGCCGATGCGTGGTGTGCCCGAGCCGGTCGCCGGCGCGGTGGCGGCGGTCGCCTGGGCGCGCGCGGCCGGCATCCCGCTGGCCCTGGTCACGTCGGCCGGCACCCGGTGGGTGGCGCGGGTGCTCGACCCGTTCGGGGGCGTCGAGGTCCTCGACGCCACGGTCACCCGCGAGGACATCGCCGACGGCAAGCCCGACCCGGCCTGCTACGTCCTGGCCTGTGAGCGCCTCGGGGTCGACCCGGGCGCCGCGGTCGCCTGTGAGGACGCGCCCGACGGCGTGCGCGCCGCCGCCGCGGCCGGAGTCGGCACGGTCGTGGGCGTGACGACCAGCTTCCCCGCGCAGCGGCTGTCGGATGCCGGTGCCACCCACACGCTGCCCGACCTCACCACCCTGCCGGCCCTGCTCGGCGGCTGAGTCAGAACGGCACGCCGCACTCGAGCACGACGTTGGCGTAGGGCGTCTCCTCGCCGGTGCGCACGGCCAGGCGGATGCCGGGCAGCATCGCCTTGAGGTCGTCGTGCGTGACGACCCGCCGCCGGCCGAGGGCGTCGGCCCGCTCGTCGAGCCACGCCGGGAACGGGCCTCCGGCCGCCTCCGACGCGATGGTGTGCGCCTGCACGACGACCTCGCCGAGGACGGCATCGAGCACCGTGGGCAGGTCGACCACGCCGGGAACCAGCGCGAGGTCGACGACCGGCGCACCGGGTGGCAACGGCAGCCCGCGGTCGCTGATGACGACGAGGTCGGTGTGGCCGAGCCGGGCGAGGTGGCCCAGCAGCTGGGCGTGCAGGAGACCGGAGCGCTTCACGGGTCGACAGTAGACACCACGCCGCCCCGGCTCGAGCCGGGGCGGCGTGGTGTCCTGGGTCGACGAGGCCCGTCAGTGCGGGGCGACCACGGGGGCGTCCTGCGGACCGGCCCCGGCGGCATCCGCGTCGGACCTGGCGCGGTCGTCGTACGACGACCCCTTGCGCAGCTCGACGTGCGGCAGCATCAGCATCACGAGGAAGCCGGCGACCATGACCATCGAGCCCACGAGGAACACCGTGTCCATGGCCTCGGAGAAGCCCATGAGGAACGGCTTGGCGATGCGCTCGTCGAGGTCGTTGAGGAACGAGCTGTCCTGCAGCACGCCACTGGCCGCACCGCCGCCGCCGGCCTGGGCGGCCTTGAGCTGGGCGGCGACGGCGGCGTTCGCCGGGTCGGCCAGCGCGGCCTGGAAGTCGGCGGTGGGCGCGGCCGCCCTCAGCGCAGCGGTGATCTTCTCGCCGGCGGTGGAGAACAGGATCGACAGGAACACGGCGGTACCGAGCGCTCCACCGATCTGCCGGGTGAAGGTGGCCGTCGACGTGGCGACGCCGATCTGGTTCGGCGGCACGGCGTTCTGCACGGCCAGGGTGAGCGGCTGGAAGTTGAAGCCCAGCCCCATGCCGAAGGCCAGCATGACGATCATCGTCTGCCACAGCGGGGTGTCGAACTCGACGTAGTGGAACACGAACAGCGAGACGGCCAGCAGCGCGGACCCGATGATCGGGAACTTCCGGTAGCGACCGGTGCGGGAGATGATCTGGCCCGAGAGGATCGAGCCGAACATGATTCCCAGGGTCATCGGCAGCAGCAGCAGGCCGGCCTGGGTCGGGGTGGCGCCCTTGACGATCTGCAGGTAGAGCGGCAGCGCGGCCAGCCCACCGAACATGGCCACACCGATGAGCACCGAGGCCGCCGAGGACACCCCGACCGTCTTGTTGGTGAACATCTTCAGCGGGAGGATGGCCTCCTCCTTCATCCGCCACTCCTGCCAGAAGAAGCCGATGGCGCCCAGGATGCCGATCACGTAGCAGGCGGTCGACTTGCTGTTGACCCAGCCCCACTCGCGGCCCTGCTCGGCGACGAGCAGCAGCGGCACCAGGGCGACCGAGAGCAGCGCCGCGCCGGCCCAGTCGATGCGGTGGTCGAGGCGGTTGTGGCGCAGGTGCAGCGTCCTGGAGACCACGGCCAGGGCCGCGATGCCGATCGGCACGTTCACGAGGAAGACCCAGCGCCAGCCGTCGATGCCGAGGATGGTCTCCTGGCCGGCGAAGAAGCCGCCGATGACCGGACCGAGCACCGACGCGGTGCCGAAGACGGCGAGGAAGTAGCCCTGGTACTTGGCGCGCTCACGCGGCGGCACGATGTCGCCGATGATGGCCAGCGCCAGCGAGAACAGGCCGCCGGCACCCAGGCCCTGCACGGCGCGGAAGGCCGCGAGGCTGAACATCGAGGTCGAGAACGTACACAGGATCGACCCGAAGATGAAGATCGAGATGGCGATGATGAACAGCTTCTTGCGGCCGTAGATGTCGCCGAGCTTTCCGTAGAGCGGGGTGACGATCGTCGAGGTGATCAGGTAGGCGGTGGTCGCCCAGGCCTGGTGGTTCAGGCCCTTGAGGTCGTCGGCGATGGTGCGGATGGCGGTCGCGACGATGGTCTGGTCCAGGGCCGCGAGGAACATGCCCATCATCAGGCCGATGAGGATCGTGACGATCTGGCGGTGGGTGAGCGGGCCGGTCGGGCGGTCCGGTTCGTCGACCGCGGCGGGTGCCGGGGCACCGCCGCCGGTGGCCAGGGCGGCCTGCCGGCTGCCGGGCGGGGTGGAGTCGTTCATCGGTCGGTCCTTCTGGTGACGGAGGGGATGGAGGCCTCGAGGTCGGAGGCGAAGTGGCGCAGGTGAGCGGAGAACGAGGTGACGTCGTCGTCGGACCAGTCGGCCAGCAGGCCCTGCAGCCAGCGGTCGCGGCCCTCGCGGATGGCGGTGAGCAGGGCGCTGCCCTCGTCGGTGAGCGACAGCGCCTGGGCGCGGCCGTCGTCGGGGTCGGGGCCGCGCCTGACGAAGCCGAGGTCGACCAGGGTGCTGACCTGCCGGCTCACGGTGGAGACGTCGGAGTGCAGCACCTCGGCCAGGGCCGAGACGCGCAGGGGCGCCACCTTGAGGTTGAACAGCAGGGGGTAGGCCATCGGGTCGACCTGGGGGTGCTGGCGCGGCGACTGCTGGCGCACGAGGTGCAGCAGCTTGACGACGCGGATCAGGTCGTCGCCGAGCACGGCCGTCGGGGTCGACGGCACGGAGCTGAACGGCATCGAGCTTTCCTTCCTCAGGACAGTTGCTTGCGGCATACAACTATATGGCCACGCGCCGGCATTCCCGAAAGTCCGCAGGAGCTCGCCGCTGTCGAAGGTTCAGGCGGTGCTGGCGCCGAGGTGGGCGAGCAGGTTGTGCGCGAACCGCTGGCCCATCAGGGCGACGACGCCCTTCATCGCGGTCGTCACCGCGGGCCGCACGATGCCGGGGAAGGGCAGGTCGACGGTGATCTGCATGGAGGTCTCGAGGTGGGTGCCCGAGGGCCGCGGGGCGAGCTTGTACCAGCCCACCACGCCGGCGCTCTCGTCCGCGCCGGGAGCGGGGTCGTGGGTGAAGTCGATGCGGTGCGGCTCGTCGAAGTCCATCCGCTCCCGGAAGGTGAACGAGAACGTGGCGCCGAGCACGGGCACCTTGGTCAGCTGCCAGACCCAGTGCTCGCCCTCCTCCTTCACGGAGTGCAGGAACGGGGTGAGCCGGGCGATCTGGTCGGGGTCGGTGAGCACCTGCCACACGGCATCCACGTCGGCGGTGACGGTGGCCGCGGAGCGGTTCGCGGTCGAGAACGTGGCCATGCTCAGGGGGTGATCGTCATGGCGGCCATGACCCGGCGGGCCACCTGGTCGTCACCGTGCACCACCACGTGCAGGTCGTCGGGGGAGCGGCGACCGCCGATCAGCCGGCCCGCGACCGCGGTCGACATGGTGAGCGACGTGGTGACGACGTCGGGGTGCTCGTCGGCCTCGCCGGTGAACAGCGGGATGCCGCGCGCCTTGCCGTCGTGCTCCTCGACGCGCGCCCCGGCGCGCCCGACGGTCGGCCCGGTGAGGTCGAGGACGACGGCGTTGCCCGGCTCGATGCCGGCGGTCCTGGCCACGATGCGCGGCAGGGCCGCGAACAGCCGGGCCACCGCGTGCGCGGCCGCCGCGGAGTCGAGCCCGCCGGGGCGCTCGATGGCCTCGCGGATGTCCTGCTCGTGCACCCAGACGTCGAAGGTCCGCACCCCGAGCCGGTCACCCGCCGTCACCCGGCCGAAGGGGGAGTCGACCTCGACCTGCGCCCACTCCGTGCCCGAGCGGTAGACCGAGAGTCGCTCGGCCAGGCGCTCCTCGAGCTCGTCGAGCACCTCCTCGAGGTCGCGGCCGCGGCGGGACTCGACGTACTTCTCCATCAGCTCACCGAACGAGTGACGCACGTGCGCGTGCCGGCTGACGTCGACCTCGGGCACCGGCTCGCCGGCGACCATCGCCTCGGCGGCCGCGACGTGCGCGATCTGGTCGAGCACCGTCCACCCCGGGCAGTCGGTGGGGCGGGCGGCGTCGGCCGGCCGCATCGTGCGGCCGAGGTCGATGACGTGCTGCACCGTCTGCGCGTACGCGTCGACCAGCTCGCCGAGGTCGCTCGGGGCCGGGGGGTGCAGGGACATGCGGCCACAGTACCTACGCTGGTCCTCATGGCCACCCCCGAGCACCCGCCGGCCGAGCGAGCGCCGGGGGTCGCTCGTGCCCTCGGTCTCGCGGTCGTGGCGGGGCTGCTGGGGGCGCTGGTCGCCGCGCTGATCACGGGGGCCACCGCCCCCCTCCAGCTGGCCGACCCCGGCGCGCTGGTGCGCTGGGGGCTGCCGCTCGTGGGGGCGGTGAGCACCCTGGCGTCCGCCGCCACCGTGGGGCTGCTGGGCCTGGCCGCCTTCCTCGTGCCCGAGCGCGCCCGCACCAACCGCCGCGTCACCGCCACCCGCTACGCCGCCACCGCGGCCACGGTGTGGGCGGTGGCCGCGCTGCTCGAGGTGGTGCTGACCTTCGCCGACCTCGCCGGCACGCCGCTCACCAGCGCCGGCCTGTTCGACCAGCTGGTGTCCTTCACCTGGACCCTGGAGACGACCCGGGTGCTGCTCATCAGCGCCCTCGTGGCCGTCGTGGTGGCGGTGTCGGCGCGGCTCACCACCCGCAGGGCGCCGATGGCGTGGCTCGCGGTGCTCACCCTCGGCGCGGTCGTCATCCTCGCGCTCACGGGTCACGCGGCCGGCTCGGTCAGCCACGAGGATGCCGTCAACGCCCTCGGCGTGCACCTGCTCGGCGTCGTGGTCTGGACCGGTGGGCTGATCGGCCTGGTCGCCCTGCGCCGACCGCTCGGCACCGACCTCGGCACGACCGTGGAGCGCTACTCGACCGTGGCGGCGTGGTGCTTCGCGGCCGTGGCCCTCACCGGGGTGCAGCAGGCCTGGATCCGGGTGGGGTCGCTCGAGGGGCTCACCACTCCCTACGGCATCGTCGTGCTGCTCAAGACCGCGGCGATGGTGGCGCTGGGCGTGCTCGGCTGGCTGCACCGGCGCAACATCGTCGAGGTGCTCACCCAGCGGCCCGGCGACGGGCGTGCCTTCGCCCGGCTGGCGGTCGCCGAGATCACCCTCATGGGCGCGGCCACCGGGCTCGCCGCGGTGCTCGCGCGCAGCGAGCCCCCGGTTCCCGATGCTCCACCGGTGGCCAGCCGGGTGCTCGAGCTGAGCGGCTACCCCGACCCCGGGCCGATGGTGGGCGCCGACTGGATCGCGGCCTGGCGCATCGACTGGCTCTTCCTCGGCACCGCGGCACTGGCCGTCGGCCTCTACCTCGCGGGGGTGGTGCGGCTGCGCCGGCGCGGCGACGCCTGGCCGGTGGCCCGCACCATCTGCTGGGTGCTCGGGTGGGCCCTGTTCGTGTGGGCCACCTGCGGTGGCCCCGGCATCTGGGGGCGGGTGCTGTTCAGCACGCACATGGTGCTGCACATGGCCGTGGCGATGACGGTGCCGCTGCTCCTGGTGCCCGGGGCGCCGGTGACGCTGGCGCTGCGGGCCCTCAGGGCACGCCCCGACAAGTCGTGGGGGCCGCGTGAGGTGCTGCTCCAGGTGGTGCACTCGCGGGCGATGCACGTGCTGGCCAACCCGGTCGTGGCGGCATCCCTGTTCTTCTTCAGCCTCGCGGCGTTCTACTGGACCGGCCTGTTCGGGCTCTCGCTCACCACCCACACCGGGCACCTGCTGATGATGGCCCACTTCCTGCTCACCGGTTACCTGTTCGTCTGGGTGCTGATCGGCATCGACCCCGGGCCGCCGCGGTGGTCGCCGCTCGCGCTGCTCGTCGTCCTGTTCGCCACCATCTCGTTCCACGCCTTCTTCGGGGTGGCGCTCACCGGCAGCGAGACCCTGCTGGCGCCCGACTTCTTCGGGCAGGTGAATCTGCCGTGGGGCCCCGACCCGCTGCTCGACCAGCACCGGGCCGGTGAGATCGCCTGGGGGTTCGGCGAGGCGCCCACCCTGTTCCTCGCCGTGGTCGTGGCCTTCCAGTGGTTCCGGCGCGACGAGCAGGAGACCCGGCGCAAGGACCGCCAGGCCGACCGTGACGGCGATGCCGAGCTCAAGGCCTACAACGCGTACCTGGGCCGCCTGCGCAACGAGGCCGAGCACCTTGACTAGCGGGGAGAATGCCGCCATGCGCATCGCGGTCATCCAGCTCGGCTACGACGACGACGAGCCCTTCGACGCCCGGGTCGACCGGGTGGCGGCGCTGGTCGCCCAGCAGGCCGGTCACGACCTGGTCGTCCTGCCGGAGCTGTGGGGGGCCACGGGGTTCGACTACACCCGCTGGGCCGGCGAGGCCCAGCCGCTCGACGGCCCCTGGGCCCGGGCGATGGCGGATGCCGCGCGCGCGGCATCCGTGACCCTGCACGCCGGCTCGTTCGTGGAGCGGCTGCCCCAGCCCGGCGCCGACGGCAACGACCTGGCCAACACCTCGCTGCTGCTGGATGCCGGGGGGTCGACCCTCGCCGTCTACCGCAAGATCCACCGGTTCGGTTTCGGGGCGGGCGAGCCGCGGCTGATGGAGGCCGGTGCCGATGTGGTGGTCGCCGAGCTTGCTTCTGCTTCGGGGGAGTCGGTGAGGGTCGGCCTGTCCACGTGCTACGACCTGCGCTTCCCCGAGCTCTACCGCCGGCAGGTCGTCGCCGGGGCGGAGCTGTTCCTCGTGCCGGCCGCCTGGCCCGCCGCGCGGGTGGGGCACTGGACCCTGCTCGGGCGGGCCCGGGCCGTCGAGAACCAGTGCGTCGTCGTGCAGTGCAACACCGCGGGCACGCACGCCGGGTACCCGATGGGCGGGCACAGCCAGGTCGTCACGGCGAGCGGGGAGGTTCTCGCGGAGGCCGACGCGGCGGGGGATGGCACGAGCGGCAGGTCGAGCGCGGGGCAGGAGTGCGTGCTCTCGGTCGAGGTCGACCTGGCGGCGACCCGCGACTACCGCACGCACTTCCCGGTGCTCGACGACCGCCGCCTGTAGCGCACCTTTCTCACCCCGTTGGGTGCTCAGGTGGTCGGCCGGGCAGCCACCAGAGCACCCAAGCCGAGGGCCGTTCAGAGTTGGGTGCTGAGACGGCTGCTCCGACGGCCACGTGAGCACCCGACCCCAGCGGCTCAGGCCGCCAGGGGCACTCCCAGCCCGATGAGGTCGCGCATCAGGGCGACCGGTTCGTGTCGCACCTCGTACGCGGTGCACCGGATGACGATGCGCCGGTCCGAGGTCAGACCCCGGTGCCTCTGCACGTCGGCCGTGTAGGCGTCGACGTCGAGGTGGAATGCGCCGTCGATCTCGAGCACCAGAACCCGGCCGTCGGCCAGCTGCCACTCGCAGTCGGTGTACCTCAGCCGACCGGACCGGTCCCGGCGCCGCTGCTGCCGACGAGGAGGCGCCAGACCCCAAGCGCGGCAGAGACGGAGCACGTCGATCTCGGCCAGTGACTGCGACCCACCGGCCACGTCGGCCAGCAGCTCACGGATGGCCGCGGCACGGCGGAGGGGGCGTAGCGTGCGGGTCCACTCGAGCAGGTTCGCAGGTGTGGTCAGCTGCTGCTGCACGGTGGCGGTGACGGCTCCGAGTGCCGTGCGGGTGGAATCCTCGTGAGCGGCGAACAGCAGGACGGCCGGTTCAATCCGGGCCGACCTGGGTGCCCGAGCGGGATGCCGCATAGCCGCCAATGAGCGCCTGGTTCGGAAGTAGCGGACCCCCTCGATGGGATCGAACGAGAGCTCCTGGTCGACCAGGACGGTCACTTCCTCGCGTCTCCAGTTCCTCATCCCCATCTGCTCAGCCGCGGTCAGGCCGCCGAGGAGTGCCTGTGGCCCGGCATGCTCGACCGCAACCCAGAGCCGCTGTGCCCGCGACAGTGGCCCTGTGGTCGTCGTGAAGACGGAGTGAGTGCGCTCGGCCCATCGACCGGCCCGGACCTGGTTCCTCACGAACCCGCGGGTCACCGCCAGCTCGCGCAGCGTCGCCTCCGAGAGCACCCCGCACTGGCTCTCGGCGACCTCTTGCCACGGTCTCCCCACGGCGGGAAGTCTGCTCGGATCGGCCGACCCGGCCGCGAAGTTCTCCACAGGCCCGAGTTGGGTGCTCAGGTGGTCGCCGGAGCAGCCCTCTGAGCACCCAACTCGGGGCACCTCGCGGGTTGGGTGCTCAGGTGGTCGCCGGGGCAGCCGTTTCAGCACCCGTCTCTGGGAGAGTGGGCCGCATGGACGATGCCGTCGCCGAGCTGGTGGGGCTGCTGCCCGAGGGGGTGGTGGTCACTACCCCGGATGCCGTGGAGAAGTACCGCTTCGACTGGACGCACGACGCCACGGCCGGCGCTCCGCTGGCCGCGGTGCGGGTCGAGACCGCCGCCCACGTGCAGGCGACGATGCGCTGGGCGAGCCGGCACGGCATCCCCGTCGTGCCGCGAGGCGCCGGCTCGGGACTCTCGGGCGGTGCGCTCGCCGTCGACGGCGGCATCGTGCTGTCGACCGAGCGGATGCGCTCCATCGAGATCGACACCGCCAGCCGGGTGGCCGTGGTCGAGCCCGGCGCCCTCAACGTGGAGGTCAAGCGGGCGGCGGCGGCCGAGGGCCTCTGGTACCCGCCCGACCCCAGCTCGTACGAGATCTGCTCGATCGGCGGCAACATCGCCACCAACGCCGGGGGCCTGTGCTGCGTGAAGTACGGCGTCACGACGGACTACGTGCTGGGCCTCGACGTGGTGCTCGCCGACGGCACCCTGCTCACCCTCGGCGGCAAGCGGGTCAAGGACGTCGCGGGGTTGCCGCTGCTCAAGCTCTTCGTCGGGTCCGAGGGCACCCTGGGCATCGTCACGAGGGCGACGCTGCGCCTGGTGCCCGCGCAGGCCCCGCGGTCGACGGTCGTGGCCACCTTCCCGACCGTCGCCGCCGCGGCGGCCGCCGTCATCGAGCTGGGCCGCACGGTGCGCGCCTCGCTGGTCGAGCTGATGGACCACGCCTCGATCAATGCGGTCGAGGACTTCCGGGCGATGGGCCTGGACCGGGATGCCGGTGCGCTGCTCCTCATCCAGTCCGACGCCCCGGGCCCCTCCCGCGCCGACGAGGTGGCCGTGGCCACCGCGGCGTGCGAGGTGTCCGGCGCCAAGGTGGTCTTCGCCACCGACGACCCCGACGAGGGTGAGCTGTTCGTGCAGGCGCGGCGGCTGCACTTCACGGCCATCGAGACCCGCGGGTCGGTGCTGCCCGAGGACGTCGGGGTGCCGATCCCGAACCTGCCGGCCCTGCTCGCCGCCGTCGAGGCCATCGCGGTGCGGCACGACCTGGAGATCCCGGTGGTGGCCCACGCCGGCGACGGCAACACCCACCCGGCGATCATCTACGACCCCGGCGACCCGGAGGCCGAGGCCCGCGCCCGGCTCGCCTTCGACGAGATCATGGCGACGGCCATCGAGCTCGGCGGCACGATCACCGGCGAGCACGGGGTGGGCCGGCTCAAGGTCGGCTCGCTCGCCGCACAGCTCGGCCCGGACGTCATGGCCCTCACCCGTCGGGTCAAGTACGCCCTCGACCCACGCGGCATCCTCAACCCCGGAGCCGGCTTCTGAGCCGGCGCGCGGCCACCCGAAACCTCCCTGTCACGCAGCCGCAGGTCGGCCTCCAACGGACCTAAAGTCAGTGGGCTGGCCGAAAACAGCGGCCCCCACCAAGGAGTTCTCCATGTACATCGGACTCGGCATCTTCCTGTTGGTCGTCGGCGCGATCCTCTACTTCGCCGTACCCGACACCCAGCTCGCCGGCATCGACCTGACGACCGTGGGCATCATCCTCATGGTCGCCGGCGTGCTCGCCATCATCCTGTCGTTCCTCGCAACCCGGCGCCGCCCGGTCGGCTACACCACGACCCGCGAGAGCCAGGTCGACCCGGCCAGCGGGTCGCGCGTCGACCGCACGGACGTCGACCCCCGCTGACCGCACGAGCACGGCATCGCGGATGCCGTCGCCGCACCGAACGCCGAACGGCCCACCCCTGCGCGGGGTGGGCCGTTCGGTGTCCTGGGGGTGTCGGCTCAGAACGCCGACTCGGGCACGTCCATGAGGAGGGAGTCGGTGGCCTCGGCCATGGCGCGCTCGGCGGTGAGCCGGGGCAGCACCTGCCGGGCGTAGAACTGGGCCGCGGCCACCTTGCCCTCGTAGAAGTCCTTGTCCTTGCCGGAGGCGCCGGCAGCCAGGGCGTCGAGCGCCACAGCGGCCTGGCGCAGCAGCAGCCAGCCGACGACGAGGTCACCGGCACCGAGCAGCAGGCGCGAGGTGTTCTGGCCGACGGTGTAGAGGTTGGTGACCTCGCCACCGTTGCGCGGGTCGCTCTTCATCAGCTCGCCGACCATGAAGCCCAGGATGCCCTGCACGTCCTCCAGGCCCTGGCCGAGCAGCTCGCGGTCGTGGTCGAGGCGGCCCTCGTGGCCGCCGAGGTCCTTGGCGAACTCCTGCATCTGGGTGGACAGGTAGGTGAGCGCCTGGCCCTTGTCCTTGACGATCTTGCGGAAGAAGAAGTCCAGGCCCTGGATGGCGGTGGTGCCCTCGTAGAGGGTGTCGATCTTGGCGTCGCGCACGTACTGCTCGACCGGGTAGTCCTGGAGGAAGCCCGAGCCCCCGAAGGTCTGCAGCGACTCGGTGCCCAGCAGCACCCAGGCCCGCTCGGAGCCCAGGCCCTTGACGATCGGCAGCAGGAGGTCGTTGACCCGGCTGGCGATGTCGGCGGCCGAGCCGCGCTCGAACTCCATCGAGCCCGTCGAGAGCAGGTGCTGGTCGACGATGTCCTGCTGGCTCGCGGTGAAGAGCACCAGTGCGCGCAGGCCCTCGGAGTAGGCCTTCTGGGTCATCAGCGACCGGCGCACGTCGGGGTGGTGGGTGATGGTGACGCGCGGGGCGGCCTTGTCGGTGGACTGGGTGAGGTCGGCGCCCTGCACGCGCTGCTTGGCGTAGTCGAGGGCGTTGAGGTAGCCGGTCGACAGGGTGGCGATGGCCTTGGTGCCCACCATCATCCGGGCGTTCTCGATGACGTGGAACATCTGGGCGATGCCGTCGTGCACGTCGCCCAGCAGGGTGCCGACGGCAGGCCGCTCACCACCGAAGGTGAGCTCGCAGGTCGTGGAGGCCTTCAGGCCCATCTTCTTCTCGACGTTGGTGACGTAGACGCCGTTGCGCTCGCCGAGCTCACCTGTCGCGAGGTCGACGGCGTACTTGGGAAGGATGAACAGCGACAGGCCCTTGGTGCCCGGGCCGGCCCCCTCGGGGCGGGCGAGCACGAAGTGCACGACGTTGTCGACCATGTCGCTCTCGGCGCTGGTGATGAAGCGCTTGACGCCGTCGATGGTCCAGGTGCCGTCGGCGTTCTGGGTCGCCCTGGTGCGGCCGGCGCCGACGTCGGAACCGGCATCCGGCTCGGTCAGCACCATCGTGCAGTGCCAGTTGTTCTCGACGATCCAGTGCGCGAGCTTCTTCTGGTCGTCGTTGCCGAGGGCGTACAGCAGCTTGGCGAAGCCGTAGGAGGCCGCGAACATCGCCACGGCCGGGTTCGAGCCGAGCAGCATCTCGTTGACGGCCCAGCGCAGGCTCGGGGGAGCCACGGTGCCGCCCAGCTCCTCGTTGAGGTCGATGGCCCAGAAGCCGCTGTCGCGGTAGGCGTTGAACGACTTCGTGAACGACGCCGGCATCGTCACGGCCTGGGTCTGCGGGTCGTAGGCCGGCGGGTGGCGGTCGCCGTCCTGGAAGGACTCGGCCAGCTCGTTCTCGGCCAGGCGGGCGACCTCCTTGAGCATCTCGCGGGCGGTGTCGGCGTCGATGGCCTCGTACGGGCCGGAGCCCAGCACGTCACCTCGGCCGAGCACCTCGAAGAGGGTGAACTCGATGTCGCGCAGGTTGCTCTTGTAGTGGCCCATGGCCGCGTCCTCCAGTTTGGTCAGTGAGCGCTTGCTTACCAGTGTGCTACCCACGGGTAACAAATTCAAGCGTTCGTGACGAACCAGCCCGGAACCGGTGCTTGGTACGCAGCGGCCGGCCAGCGGCATACTCACCTCGTGAGCATCGTCCCCGTGCCGCTGCGCCGACCGGTGGTCGCGCGTGACAGCAGCGAGCACGAGCGCGTCTCCACCCCGCTCGAGCTCCTCTTCGACCTCGTCTTCGTCGTTGCCATCGCGAGCAACGCCGCCGAGCTGCACCACGGCCTCGCCGAGGCGCACTACGGCACGATCGTGGGCTACACGCTCACCTGGTTCGCCATCTGGTGGGCCTGGCTCAACTACACGTGGTACGCCTCGGCCTACGACAACGACGACGTGGTCTTCCGCCTGCTGACCTTCGTGATCATGGTCGGAGCGCTGTTCCTCGCCGCCGGGGTGCCCGACATCTTCGAGGACGGCCAGTCGGTCACGGTGGTCCTCGGCTACGCCATCATGCGGTTCGCGATGGTCGGGCTCTGGCTGCGGGCCGCCGCCGGCCACCCCGAACGCCGCGAGACCGCGCTCTGGTACGCCTGCGGCATCTCCTTCGTGCAGGTGCTGTGGATCGCCCGGCTCTGGGTGCCCGAGTCGTGGCTCATCCCGTCGTTCCTCCTGCTGGTCGGCCTCGAGCTGCTCGTGCCCGTGCTCGCCGAGCAGCGCCACGGAGCCACCCCGTTCCACCCGCACCACATCGCCGAGCGCTACGGGCAGCTGACGATCCTCGTGCTCGGCGAGGTCATCCTGTCGTCGGTCCTGGCGATCCAGCAGGTCATGTCGCCCGAGGGTGGCGGCCTCACCTGGGCCCTGGCGCCGCTCATCGCCGGCGGGCTGCTCATCGTCTTCTCGCTGTGGTGGATGTACTTCTCGCGCGACCACGCCGGCATCCTGGAGACCCCTCGCGGGGCCTGGGTGTTCGGCTACGGTCACCTGCCGGTGTTCGCCTCGATCGCTGCGGTCGGCGCCGCGCTGGCGGCCGCGGTCGACGTCGTCGAGGGTGACGCGGATGCCGGGCCGCGTCCCATCGCGCTCGCCCTCGCCGGGGCCGTGTCGATCGTCGCGCTCGCCATCTCCGGCTTGCACGCGTTGAGCGACCGCGAGACGGTGGCGACGATGGTTCCGGCGGCGGTGGTCACGGTGCTCTGCCTAGCGGTGGCGCTGCTGGTGCCCTCCATGGGGGTCGCCGTGCTGCTCATCGGCCTGGTGCTCGCCACGTCGGTGGCGGTGCGCGTCGTCTCGGTGTCGCGCTCGACGCAGGGGCTGCGCTGACGGGCGAGGGCGGGACGTCCGCCCCGGTGCGGCTGGCACGCCAGGCGCGCGAGGCCGGGGAGCTGTGGAAGGCGCGCGACGTGCTGGCCGCGCACGTCGAGGGCAGCCAGGACCCCGAGGCGCTCGTCGAGCTGGGCGAGGTGCTCTTCGAGATGGGCGACCTCCCTCGGGCCGGGGCCGTCTGGTTCGCTGCCGGGGCCAAGGGCCCGGACGTCGACGCTGCCATCGCCGCCTGGCGCCAGCAGTCGCACGACGACTTCGCCGCGATGTGGGCCGGGCTGCCGGCATCCGCCCGCTCGCAACCGCGCCCGCGCCGCATCGAGGCCTTGCGCGAGCGAGCCCTGAACTCCGAGGCGGCGACCGTGGCAGAGGTGGCCGCCGCCGACGAGGCGGCCGGCGCCTCGCCGGACGAGGAGGACGGCGGCTTCGACTTCGCCTGGCTGATCGCCTGGGTGCTGGCCGTGGCGTTCGTGGTGTTGGCCGCGGTCGGCGCGGTCACGGCGCTCGGCTGGATCTTTCCCGGCTGACCGGCCAGCCGGTGGGTCAGCCGGTCGCGCGGGCGGTGAGCACCAGCGCCCACCCCAGCGTGCCGGTCGCGGCGACCGCGGTCACCGCCCGCAACAGGTTCCAGCGGGCCCAGCCGTCCTCGTCGAAGGCCGAGCGCACTGCGGCGAGGTCGTCATCC
This sequence comes from Ornithinibacter sp., assembly GCA_045807225.1. Taxonomy (GTDB): domain Bacteria; phylum Actinomycetota; class Actinomycetes; order Actinomycetales; family Dermatophilaceae; genus Fodinibacter. The sequence goes on from JBJMHU010000061.1 coordinate 35,206, forward strand.
GCCAGGGTGCCGGGCTCGCCGGCGGACTTGACGGCGTCGTTGCGCGGCAGGTGCACCCGCGCCGTCACCACCATCCCCACCAGGTGCAGCACGAGCGCCGCCGCGACCCAGGGGGCGGCCGGCTCGCCCCAGGTGCGAGCCAGGGCCACCGCGGTGAGCACCGGTGCGCCGAGGAAGCCCGACGCCATGAACCACGGGTTCACGATGGCGCGGTCCAGCGACTGGAACCCGGCCACGAAGGTGCGGTCGTCCAGGGCCCGCAGGCCCGGCATCACCGTGTGGGCGTAGAGCACGTACACCCCCGCCAGCAGCCCGCTGGTGACCGTGGCGGCCAGCACGCCGGCGAGGGTGAGGGCGGGCCCGGTCATTCGTCGAGGCTGGAGGTGGCGCTCGGGCCGCGAGAGTTCAGCGGGCGCCGCCACGAGGTCGACATCCGCCAGTAGAGGTAGGTGACCAGGCCGATCGGGATGGGGACCAGGAACGTCGCGATGCGGTAGAGCAGCACGGCAGCCAGCACGGCCGCCTCGTCGGAGGCGGGCAGCCCGTGGCCCAGCACGCCCACGAGCACCACCTCGGCCACGCCCAGGCCGCCGGGGGTGGGGATGAGCAGTGACGCGAAGGTCACCAGCCCCCAGGCCACGAGGATGACGGCCCACGAGATCGTCTCCCGGTCCAGTCCCTGCATCCGCACGCAGAGGCCGAGCACCAGCACCACGGTGAGCTGGGAGACGAGCATCGTCACGGTCAGCCGCCCCCAGCAGAGGCGGAGCAGCCGCACCATCTGGGTGCGGAACAGCGGCAGCCCCTCGGTCAGCCCGGGGTCCGGGATGCGGGTGACGCGGCGGCGAAGGGAGCCCACCAACCGGTCGCACCGGGCGCCCAGCCGGCGCGCGAAGCGCTCGCTGCGCAGGATGAGCGTGAGCAGCACGATCGCCAGCGCCACCAGGGCGGTGAGCCCGAGGGCCACCCACACCACCCACGGCGGGCCCCAGCCCTGCAGCACCACGGCGACCAGGCCCATCGCCAGCAGCGCGTACTTCATCAGCTGCGACCAGGTGCCGGTGACCAGCACCTCCGAGGTGGTGTCACCCAGGGTGAAGCCCCACGAGCGCAGCATGGCGTAGTTCAGGCCCGTCGCGACCGCGCCGCCCTCGGGCACGGTGTTCGACAGGGCCGCACCAGCGGTGTTCGTGACCCCGGCCTCGCGGACCTTCAGCCCGGGCAGGGCGACGATGATCGGCGGCCAGTTGGTGGCGAGGTTGACCAGGCCGAGCACGATCGAGGCGACCAGCATCGGTGCCGTGATGAGGGCGATGGCCGTGGTCAGGTCGTCGGTCTGCAGGTTGGTCAGCAGGTACCAGACCGCGAGCGCGACCACGCCGTAGCTGAGGAAACCGGAGAAGATCCGGCGGCCGACCGAGCGTGGCCGGTCATCGGGCAGTGCGGTGTCGCCGAGCGGGCCGCCCGGCTCGGTCGTCCCAACGCTCTCGGTCACGCCGCGAGCCTAGGCCCAGGCGGCCGCCCTCAGTAGCAGCCGGTGACCGTGGCGGCCAGCATGTCGACGTTCTGCTTCAGGGTCGTGGACGACGTCCTGCCGTTGACGATGAACGCGAAGACCTTGACCCGGCCGTCGGCACCGGTCGCCCAGCCGGCGAGTGACACGACGTCGTTCAGCGTGCCGGTCTTGGCGAACACGCGCCCGACGGCGCACCTCGACGCGGCCGTGCTGAAGCGGCTCGCGAGCGTGCCGGTGCGCCCCGCGCTCGGCAGCCCGGCCTTCAGCGGCCACAGCGTGGCCTGGGTGCCGGCGTCGATGCCGCGGTCGAGGATCTGCGTCAGCTGGAGGGTCGTGATCCGGTCGGCGCGGGACAGCCCCGACCCGTCGTACAGCGGCCCGCTCGTCAGCTTCTGCGCCGCCAGCTGCTGGGCCTGGGCCGTGCGTGCACCGGTCCAGGAGGCGCCCTGGCCCAGCTGCCTCCCCACCAGCTTGTGCAGCGCCTCGGCCACCTCGTTGTCGCTGTGCAGCAGCATCGACGCCACCATCGACGCCAGCGTCGAGCCCGTGCTGCTCGCGATGATCGCCGCGCCCGTGACGGCGTTCGCCCGGCCTGAGTAGACCGCTCCCGTCACCCCGTGGGCCTTGAGCCGGTCGCGGAAGTAGCGCCCGGCATCCGCGCTGGTGTCGGGGGTGTTGCGCTGGTCGCGCACCAGGCCGCGCACCGGGGCGATCGAGTCCGGAACGTAGCTTGCCTTCCACCCGTAGGCCAGCGTCGGAGTGGGGAAGACGTCGTCGTCGACGTACACCTTGGCGGCGGTGACCTTCCTCGCCAGGAGCCGGACGGCGGTCGTTGCGGCCATGGCCTCGAGGCCGGTGCTCTTCAGGCTCGGGTCACCGGCACCGACCAGGATGACGCGGTCGGCGGACGAGCCGGATCGCACGCGGGTGGTCCAGCGCTTGCCGGGGCCGAAGACGGTGAGCGCGTTGGTGGCGGTCACCAGCTTGTTGGTGGAGGCCGGCATCCGGTAGCTGGTGCTGTTCCTGCCCCACACGGTGGTGTTGGACGCGGCGTCGAGGACGGTGCCGCTGAACACCGTGCCGAAGCGCGCGGTCGTCGCGCGGGAGGTGAGGGCGGACCGCATCCGTACGTCGGCGGGCGACGCCGTGTATGCCGCCAGTGCGGCGGCGCTCGCCCTCGCGGGCGCGTCTGCCGCTGGGGTGCGCACACCGGCGGATGCCGTCGACGCGCCCGCCAGGAGCAGGGCACCGGCGGCGATGGCGCCGAGCGTGGTTCGGGTGGTGCGGGCAGTGGGTGACGGTCGCATCGGGGGCCCCTCGTCGTGGTCTGGTGACGTGGCCGGAGCCCCTGCTCAGCCGTCGTCCAGCCTAGGAGCGTTCGGCGGGAGGCGCCTCCCGAGCGGGGAGGGTGGTGCACGGACGCTGCAGGGGAGCTGCACCAGCGCAGGAGCTGCATGGGGATGGATGGAGCCGGTGACGGGAATCGAACCCGCGTGTCCAGCTTGGGAAGCTGGCGCTCTACCATTGAGCTACACCGGCGTGCCGGGTCGCGGCCGACCAGCGACCTCCCCGGCGCCGGGAAGTCTAACCCAACCCCGAGCGCGCTCCGGAGGCCGCCTCCCCGGTGCCGACGGCCCCCTACCGGTAGCCTGACGCCGTGCTGCTCTCCGACCGCGACATCAGGGCCGAGATCGAGTCCGGACGGGTCAGGATCGACCCCTGGGACCCGGACATGGTGCAGCCGAGCAGCGTCGACGTGCGCCTCGACAAGTTCTTCCGGCTGTTCGACAACCACAAGTATCCGGTGATCGACCCGTCGCAGGACCAGGCCGACCTCACCCGCCTGGTCGAGGTGGACCCTACCGAGGGATTCGTGCTGCACCCGGGCGAGTTCGTGCTCGGCAGCACCCTCGAGACGGTTGCACTGCCGGACGACCTCGCGGCCCGCGTCGAGGGCAAGAGCAGCCTGGGCCGCCTCGGCCTGCTCACCCACGCGACCGCCGGTTTCGTCGACCCGGGCTTCAACGGCCACGTCACCCTCGAGCTGTCCAACGTCGCGACCCTGCCGATCATGCTCTGGCCCGGGATGAAGATCGGCCAGCTGGCGTTCTTCCGCCTCTCCTCCTCGGCCGAGAACCCGTACGGCTCGGAGCGGCACGGCTCTCACTACCAGGGCCAGCGCGGCCCGACCGCCAGCCGCAGCTTCCAGAACTTCCACCGCGCCGACGTCTGACCGGCGACGCCCCGGGCCGTCCTCGAACCCCCGCAGGAGTCCTCGCCGGGAGGCAATCCGGCGGCCCCGTATGCACCGAACCCCTCGGCGACGGAGGATAGTGGACAGCGGGAGGGGAACCCATGACCAGGCGGCACTCCAGCGTGACGCAGGCAGAGCACGACGACGACGACGACGGCCACGCGATGGGTCGGCAGCACCACGGCCGGGACGCCGACGCCCACGACACCGCGGCTGCTCTGCTGGCGCCCGAGGGCGGAGCCGGGGCCGAGCTGCGCGGCCACGTGCCGGCGCACCCCGACGGGGTCGTGCTCGTGCTGCACGGTGGTGCCGCGGCCAGCCGTGCGCCCATCACCTGGCGGTGCCTCGCGGTGTTGCGGATGGTGCCGTTCGCGACGGCCATCCATCGCCGGTCCGGCGACCGGCTGGCCGTGGTGCGCCTGAAGAACCGGGTGCGCGGCTGGAACGGCACCCGCCAGGACCCCCTGCAGGACGCCCGCTGGGCCCTCGACCGCATCCGGCACGTGTTGCCGCGCCGGCCCGTGGTGCTCGTCGGGCACTCGATGGGGGGCCGGGTGGCGCTGCAGCTCAGTGGTGAGCCCGACGTCGTCGGCGTCGCCGCGCTCGCTCCGTGGGTCGAGTTCGACACCCGCCAACCGCCGCCGGGTGTCTCGGTGCTCCTCGCCCACGGCTCGAACGACCGCGTGACCGACCCGCGGCGCACCGACGTGCTCGCCAAGCGCTACACGCGCGACGGGGTCGACCTGCGCTACGTCGAGGTCGAGGGAGGCATCCACTCCATGCTGCGCTACCCCCGCATCTGGCACGAGGCGGTCGCGGACTTCGTCACCGACGTGTTGTCCGGCCCAGCCCGAACCAGCTGACCACCCCACCGGCGGTGAGCAGACCGGCGCACCACAGCATCGCCGCGCGGTAGCCGTCGGTCATCGCGTCGAGGTCGAGGTAGTCGTCACCCGACAACCCGACGAGGGCGGGCAGGGCGGCCACCGCCAGCAGCGACCCGGCGCGGGCCACGGCGTTGTTCACCCCGCTCGCCACCCCGGCGAACCGGTCGGGGGCCGCCGCCAGCACGGATGCCGTCAGCGGCGAGACGAGCAGGGCGAGACCGAGCGCGAAGACGGTCATACCGGGCAGCACCGACCACCAGGTGGCGCCTTCGCCGATGCCGAGCAGCAGCAGCACGCCGGCTGCACAGACCAGCGGGCCGACCGTCATCGGCAGCCGTGGCCCGATCCGGGCCGACAGCGAGGCGGCACGTGATGACAACAACAACAACGAGAGCGTCACCGGCATCCCCGACAAACCGGCCTGCAACGCGGTCCATCCCACCGCCTGCAGCTGGAGCACCGTGAAGAGCGACACGCCGCCGAGCGCCCCGTAGACCAGGAGGGTCATCGCGTTGGCGGCGGAGAAGATGCGAGAACGGAACAGCCGCAACGGAACCAGCGGGGCTGCGGTGCGCTCCTCCACGACCACGAACGCCACCCCGGCGCCGACGGACACCACCCACGCCGCGATGACGACGGCCCCACCGCTGTCACCCGAGGCCGTCAGGGCGTAGGTCGCGGCCCCGAGGGCGACCACCGTCAGCGTGGCGCCGAGGGCGTCGAAGCGGCCCTGGATGCCGGTGTCGCGGCTCTCGGGAGCGGCCCGCCAGGTCAGCGCGACGACCGCCACGCACAGCGGCACGTTGATGGCGAAGATCCAGCGCCACGAGGCGTTGTCGACCAGCCAGCCACCGAGCAGCGGACCGATGGCGGCCGCGACGCCGGACAACCCGGCCCAGGTGCCGATGGCAGGGGCCCGGTCCTCCGGGCGGAACGAGGACTGGATGAGGGAGAGCGCGCCGGGCGTCAGCAGGGCGGCGCCCACCCCCTGCAGCACTCGCAGGGCGATGAGCTGGCCGGGGCTCTGGGCCGCGGCGCACAGGGCCGACGCCACGAGGAACCAGCCGACCCCGATGAGGTAGACCCGCCGCCGCCCGAAGCGGTCGCCCAGCGCTCCGCCGACGAGCACCAGCGAGGCCAGCGCCAGCAGGTAGCCGTTGACCACCCACTGCAGCTGGGCGAGCGAGGCACCCAGGTCGCGCCCGATGGTGCGCAGTGCGACGTTGACGACCGAGCCGTCGAGGATGGCGACGCCCGACCCGAGGATGACGCCGGTCAGCATCATCCGGCCACGGGTGGAGCGCCGGTCGAGGCCGGGCTCGCTCACCGGCGCGCCCGGTCGGGCCGGTGGCCGGCGGCGCACGAGTCCATGCCGTATGGGTACCACGCGGTTGGCCGCCACCCCTCGGCGCGTGCCCGGCCACTTGGACCACCGGGCGACAGGGTGCGCAGGGCTGCCGGTGTGGGTGTGAGCCGATAGGTTGTGAGGCGATGTCACCGACCTCGTGAGGGGCCCCGATGATCCGCTTCGATGCCGTGACCAAGCAGTTCCCCGACGGGACCGTCGCGGTCGACGAGCTCACGCTCACCGCGCCCACCGGCAAGATCACCGTGCTCGTCGGCCCTTCCGGCTGCGGCAAGACCACGAGCCTGCGCATGGTCAACCGGATGATCGAGCCCACCGGGGGTGCCATCACCCTCGACGGCCAGGACACCGGCCGCATGCACGAGGCCGAGCTGCGGCGCGGCATGGGCTACGTCATCCAGCACGCCGGGCTGTTCCCGCATCGCACCGTGCTCGACAACATCGGCACGGTGCCGCGCCTGCTCGGCTGGGACAGGAAGCGGATCGCCGACCGCTCCCGCGAGCTGCTCGAGCGGGTCGGTCTGGCCCCCGAGCTCGGCGAGCGCTACCCCGCGCAGCTCTCCGGCGGCCAGCAGCAGCGAGTCGGCGTCGCCCGGGCGCTCGCGGCCGACCCGCCGGTGATGCTGATGGACGAGCCGTTCTCGGCCGTCGACCCGGTGGTGCGCGAGCAGCTGCAGGACGAGTTCCTGCGCCTGCAGGGCGAGCTCGGCAAGACCATCGTGTTCGTCACCCACGACATCGACGAGGCGATCAAGCTCGGCGACCAGGTGGCCGTGCTGCGCGTCGGCGGCCGGCTCGCCCAGGTCGCCGAGCCCGCATACCTGCTCGCCCACCCGGCCGACGACTTCGTCGCCGACTTCGTCGGCCGTGACCGTGGCTACCGCGCGCTGCAGTTCCAGGCCGCGCCGCAGCTGCCGCTGCACTCCGAGCCGACCGTGCTGCTCGGAGAGCGGCCCGGGCGCACGCATGCCGGGTGGCTCCTCGTGGTCGACGACGACCGGCATCCGCTGGGCTGGGTGGAACCGACCCGCATCGGGGACCGGGCGGTGACCGAGGACGACCTGCACCGTGGCGGCACGGTGGCTCGCGAACACGGTTCCCTGCGTTCGGCGTTGGATGCCGCGCTGTCGTCTCCCAGCCGGCGCGGCGTCATCGTCGACGACGCCGGGTCGCTGTGCGGCACCGTGCAGGCCCACGAGGTGCTCACGGCCATCGAGCAGACCGACCGGCCACAACGCGACGAGTCCGACCCGGTGCACGGCGGCGCGGCATCCGTGGGGGAGGAGGTCGCCTCGTGAGCTGGCTGGCCGACAACTGGGACACCGTGCTCACGCTCACGTGGCGCAGCCTCTACCTCGCGGGCATCCCACTGGTCCTCGGGTTCGTGCTGTCCATCCCGCTGGGCTGGGCCGCGAGCCGGTGGTCGCGCGCCTACCCGGCCATCATCACGACCACCGGGCTGCTCTACACCATCCCGTCGCTGGCCCTGTTCGTCATCATGCCCGTGGTGCTGGGCACCAAGATCCTCGACCCGGTCAACGTCATCGTCGCGATGACGATCTACACCGTCGCGCTGCTGGCCCGCACCGTCGCCGACGGGCTCAACTCGGTGCCCGACGACATCGCGCAGGCGGCCACCGCGATGGGTTACAAGGGCGTGCGCCGGCTGTTCGGTGTCGAGCTGCCCCTCGCGGCACCGGTCGTCGCCGCGGGGTTGCGGGTGGCGGCGGTGAGCAACGTCAGCATCGTCAGCGTCGCCACGCTCATCGGCGTCAGCCAGCTCGGTGACCTGCTCGTCGACGGCTTCAACCGCGTCATCTGGGGTGAGCTGCTCAGCGGCATCGTGGCGTGCGTGCTGCTGGCGCTCGCCTTCGACGCCGTCATCGTGCTGGGCACGCGCGCGGTCACACCCTGGCTGCGAGTGCAGGGGGCACGGGCATGATCCCCTCGATCTGGGCGTGGTTCACCGACCCGGCCAACTGGCAGGGCGAGGACGGCATCCCCAACCGCACCCTGCAGCACCTCGAGTACACCGCGATGGCGGTGCTGCTCGCGTCCGTCATCGCAATACCGTTGGGGCTGTGGGTGGGCCACACCGGCCGGGCCCGCTGGCTGGTCTCGCTGGCCAACTCGGTGCGGGCCGTGCCGACCCTGGGTCTGCTCCTGGCTGCCACCCTCTGGCTGGGGGCGATGATCCAGAGCGACCTCGCGTTCACCCTCCCGAGCATCCTGGTGCTCGCGCTGCTGGCCATCCCGCCGATCCTCGCCGGCACCTACGCCGGCATCGAGGCGGTGCCGCCGGCGGCGCGCGACGCCGCCAAGGGTGTGGGCATGACGTCGGGGCAGGTGCTGCGGCAGGTCGAGCTGCCGGTCGGGTTGCCGCTGCTGCTGTCGGGGCTGCGCTCCGCGGTGCTGCAGGTGGTGGCGACCGCCACGGTGGCCGCCTACGTCGGGCTGGGCGGCCTGGGCCGCTACCTCATCGACGGCCTGGCCCTGGGCAACTACCCGGCCACTGCGGGCGGGGCCATCCTCGTGGCGGTGCTGGCCGTCGCGCTCGACGGTCTCTTCGCCCTGCTGCAGCGCCGGGTCGTCTCACCCGGGCTGACCGGCCGCCGTGTCGGTGGTCGAGGGAAGGATTCGCGCAGCCTCGCGGTTGAGGCCGACAGGCCACCGGCCGATGTCCGCACGCCCGCTGCACCTGCCTGACCAGTTCCACCCGCTCCGCCGCACTGACCGTTCCGCCCGAATGCCAGACCGACCACAGCACCACGAAGGGACCACTCCGATGAAGCGCATGACCTCCGCGGTGGCACTGATCGCCGCCTCGCTCCTCGGGCTCACCGCGTGCGGCAGCTCCGACGACCCGCTCGCGTCCTCGTCCCCGACCGGCTCGGCCTCGGCCAGCGGCGGCTCCGGCGGCCCGATCGTCGTGGGCGGTGCCAACTTCTCCGAGTCCACGCTGCTCGCGGAGATCTACGCCGGTGCACTCAAGGCCAAGGGCATCGACGCCACGACCAAGCCCAACATCGGCTCGCGCGAGATCTACCTGCGCGCCCTCGAGGACAACTCGGTTCAGGTGTTCCCCGAGTACACCGGCGCGCTGGCGTTCAACTACGACAAGTCGTACACCGGCACCGACCCCGACGAGGTCTACGCCAAGGTGCAGCAGGTGCTGCCCAAGACATTGACGGTGCTCGACAAGTCGACCGCCGAGGACAACGACTCGATCGTCGTCACCAAGGAGACGGCCGACAAGTACAAGCTGAAGACGATCGCCGACCTCAAGGCCGTCTCCAACGACCTGACCCTCACCGCCCCGCCGGAGTTCAAGGGCCGCCCGCAGGGCATCCCCGGTCTCGAGAAGACCTACGGCGTGACGTTCAAGTCGTTCCGGCCGCTCACCGGCCAGGGCATCGTTCAGGCCCTCAAGAACGGCCAGGCCGACGCAGCCAACATCTTCACCACCGACCCCGCCATCGCGGCCAACGGCTTCGTGACCCTCGAGGACACCAAGAAGCTGTTCGGGTCGCAGAACATCGTCCCGCTGGTGCGCGCCGACCGGGCCGAGGACGTCAAGGTGGCTCTGAACGCCGTGTCGGCCAAGCTCACGACCGAGGCCATCTCCGACATGCTCAAGCAGACCGACATCGACAAGAAGGACCCCAAGGCCGTCGCCCAGGAGTTCCTCACCGCCAACGGCCTGGGCTGACCCCAGCCCCGCCGCCGACGACAGCGCCCGGCCCCCGACCTGGGGCCGCCAGGCGCTGTCGTCTGTCCATCGCCTCCGCGAAGTCAGGAGCACTTCGCCGAGTCAGGGCCTCATAGGACCCTGACTTGACGAGTACCTCCTGAGCCCGCGCAGTGCTCCTGACTTCGCGAATGCCGTGGACGCGCGTCTGCGGTGAAGCGCCATGCAGGTGGAACAGGGTCGGGCCTGTCGGGGACATCCCCCGAGAAGTTCGACCCTTGGTCGTGCTCAGTCCCAGGGGTCCGGCTCGTCGAGCAGCGCCGGGTCACCGGTGAATCCGGTCGGCTCCTCGGCCCGCTTCGCCTGCTGAGGTTGGGCCTGCTCGGTGTCGGTGTGCGCCGCGGTCTCGGCACCGGATGCCGGTGCCGACGCGACAGCCGCACTCAACTCGTGGTCGGCGCCCGTCCCGGAATCGACCAATAGGTCATTGGAGGGACGCTCGGGCTCCGGCTCGGCCACCGGTGATGAGCTGGGAGCCTCGGCCGGCTTGGGGTCGGTGGTGTCGGCGGGCGCGTCCCAAGGGTCAGGCTGGTCCCAGGGGTCGACCGAGTCCTCGACGGCTGGCGGTGCCGGTGCGGCATCCGCCGTCGGAGTCGCCTGTGCCTGGGCCACCGTCCCGGAATCGACCAATAGGTCACTGGATGCACGCTCGGTCTCGGGCTCCGCCACCGGTGAGGAGCTCGCAGCCTCGGCGGGGGAATCCCAGGGGTCAGGCTCGTCCCAGGGGTCGGCCGCAGCCACCACCGGTGCAGCCGTACCCGTGCCCGGCGAGACCGGTGCTGCCGGCTCGTCCCAGGGGTCGGGCTCGTCCGTGGATGCAGATGCAGCCGCGAAGGCTGCCGTCGCGGCCGGCGCTGCAGGGGCGTCCCACGGGTCGGGCTCATCGGTGGCTGCGACGGGTGCTGCAGGGGCGTCCCAGGGGTCGGCCTCGGGCTCGGCCGTGGCCGGTGCTGCAGCTGAAGCTGCCGCGGCGGGTGATGCAGGGGCGTCCCAGGGGTCGGCCTCCGTCTCGGGCGTGGCCGGTGCTGCAGCTGAAGCTGCCGCGGTGGGTGCTGCGGGGGCGTCCCAGGGGTCGGCCTCCGTCTCGGCCGTGGCCGGTGCTGCAGCTGAAGCTGCGGCGGCGGGTGCTGCCGGCTCGTCCCAGGGGTCGGCCTCGGGCTCGGTCACCACTGGTGCCGCTGCCGCTGCGGCTACCGGTGCTGCGGTCGCTGCGGTCGCTGCGGGGGCATCCCAGGGGTCCGCCTCCGGTTCCGTCGCGGCTGGTGCTGCGGCTGCTGTTGCGCCGGCCGGTCTTGCGGGCTCGTCCCACGGGTCTGCCTCCGGCTCGCTCGTGGCCCGAGCTGCCACGGCCGCAGTGGCGCCGGCGGCTGTCGCCGCAGCGGCGGGGGCGGTGACCTCGGGAGCCGGCGCGGCCGGCATCCCAGCGTGGGCCTCGACCCCGGCCACCGCGTCACTTCCGACGGACTCTCCGTGGCGGACCGCGGCGAGCAGCATCTGCGCGACGTCCACCACCTCCACCGTCTCGGCGACGCCCTCGGACTGCTTCGCGGTGAGCCCGTCGGAGATCATCACCCGGCAGAACGGGCAGCCGATGGCGATGCGCTCGGCCCCGGTGGCGATGGCCTCCTCGGTGCGGTTGGTGTTGATCTGCGTGCCGAGCTTCTCCTCCATCCACATGCGCGCACCGCCGGCGCCGCAGCAGAACGAGGTCTCGCGGGTGCGCTCCATCTCACGCAGCTCGACTCCGGGCAGCGACTCGATCAGCTCGCGCGGCGGGGCGTAGACACCGTTGTGCCGGCCCAGGTAGCACGGGTCGTGGTAGGTGACGGTCGAGGCGGTCGACGCGGCGTTCTTGGCCGACGACATTCCGGGCACGTCCGAGGGCCGGGCCACCGGCACCAGCTTCTTGTCCCGCACGAGCCGGTTGAGCAGCTGGGTGTGGTGCACGACCTCGTAGGACCCCCCGAGCGGGGCGTACTCGTTCTTGATGGTGTTGAAGCAGTGCGCGCAGGTGACGACGACACGGGTGACCCCGAACTCGCCGAAGGTGTCGACGTTCTGCTGGGCCAGGGTCTGGAAGAGCAGCTCGTTGCCGGCCCGTCGGGCCGAGTCGCCGGTGCAGGTCTCCCCGTTGCCGAGCACCGCGAACGAGACCCCGGCGGTGTCGAGCAGCTCGGCCACCGCGCGGGTGGTCTGCTTGGCCCGGTCCTCGTAGGCGCCCGCGCAGCCGACCCAGAACAGCCACTCGACGTCCGAGGCCTTCTCCACGTCCTGGCCGAGCACCTTCACGGGGAACGGCAGGTCCTTGGCCCAGTCCAGCCGCGCCCGCGCGCCCATGCCCCACGGGTTGCCCTTGCCCTCGAGGTTCTTGAAGAGCCCGCCCAGCTCGTTGGGGAACGCCGACTCGATGAGCGTCTGGTAGCGGCGCATGTCGATGATGTGGTCGACGTGCTCGATGTCGACGGGGCACTGCTCCACGCAGGCGCCGCAGGTGGTGCACGACCACAGCACGTCGTCGTCGATGACCGCACCGGGACCGACCGGCGTGTAGGCGGCGAGGGAGTCGCCGTCGTACCCCGTGTCGCCGACCAGCGGCACGTCGCCCCAGGACAGCCCGTCCGGTGCCGCGTGGCCGTGGTGGGCCGGCACCGGCAGCACGCCGGCGGGCACCTTCTCGCGGTCGCCGTCGACCTTGGCCAAGGCCTGCATGTAGGGCGCCTTGGCGTTGGCGTGGTCGCGCAGCCCCATGATGAGCAGCTTGGGAGACAGCGGCTTCTCGGTGTTCCACGCGGGGCACTGGCTCTGGCAGCGGCCGCACTCGGTGCAGGTGGTGAAGTCGAGCAGGCCCTTCCAGGTGAAGTCCTCCGCCCGGCCCACACCGAGCGAGGCGCCCTCGTCGAGCTCCTCCATCTCGTCCATCGAGAACGGCTTGCCGGCGACGATCAGCTCCTTCGCGGCCCCCAGTGCCACCGGCCGCCGGCCGAACATCACGTTGATCGGCGCCACGAAGATGTGCAGGTGCTTGGAGTGCAGCACGAAGATGAGGAAGACCAGCATGACCCCGATGTGCAGCAGCAGGCCGATGTGCTCGAGGAACGTCGCGGTGGACTCACCCAGCGGCTCGATCGCCCGGCCGACCGCGTGCGAGGCGAAGGCGGCGTTGCCGTAGGGGAAGTTGCCGGTGGCGACGCTGGACCCCCGGAAGAGGAACATCGTCCAGATGACGTTGAAGATGAAGAACAACGTCAGCCAGGCACCGCCGAGGTGCGAGCCCTGGAACCGGGAGCGGCGGCCGAGCCGCTTCGGCGAGTTCTTCACGCGGATGGCGGCGAAGACGGCGATGCCGACCAGACCCATCACGGCGATGAAGTCCTGCGCGAAGCCGAGCACGCCCCAGGTGCCGACGACCGGGATCGCCCAGCCCTCCTGGAACAGCGAGCCGTACGCCTCGAGGTAGACCGTGGCCAGGATGAGGAACGCCCAGAAGACGAAGAAGTGGGCGACCCCCGGAACGGTCCACTTGAGCAGCTTCTTCTGCCCCAGGACCTCGACGAGCTGCGTCTTCACTGCGGCGAGCACGCGGCCGGTGACGCCTTCTACCCGGTCGGGCGCGGGCTGGCCGCTGCGGATCAGCCGGTAGATCCAGGACACCCGGCGTGCCGCCAGCGGCAGCGCGATCGCGGTCATGAGAAGGCCGATCACGAGGACGGCGGTCATGTGGTGCTCCATCCGGCGGGTGGGTGGTTGCGTTGGTGCGCGCCCGGCTCGGCGCAACGGGGGCGCCGCCTGAGTCTATCCACGGGTAAGCACACGCATACCTGCGTGTGATGCTCACCCTACTGGCCGGTAACCGCACGCTGGGCCGCCCGGGCGCAGCTGTCGAAGGATGCTGTTCACCCGGCCGGTCCGAGGGCCACGCGGCTGCGTCGTTCGTTGGGCGGCATCCGGTCGCGGTCGGCTGTCCTTCTCAGCCCACCCCGTTCGTCTCTAGGGTGAGGCCGGACACCGGTGCGGCCCACCACACCGACCACCAAGGAGTTCCCATGACCCAGTACGCCGCCCTCATCTACACCCGCGACGTCGACTGGAGCGCCCCGGAGTACGCCACGGAGACGGCCCAGTACGGCGAGTTCGCCGAGGCCGCGAGCGCCGTCATCCGAGGCGGCGCCGCGCTCTACCCCACCTCGACCGCCACCACCGTGAAGGTCGCGGCCAAGGGCGGCACCCCGCTGACCACCGACGGGCCCTACGCCGAGACCAAGGAGGCCCTCACCGGCTTCTACCTGCTCGAGTGCGCCGACCTCGACGAGGCGGTGCGGGTCGCCGCGACCATCCCTGCCGCGTGGGACGGGGTCGTCGAGGTGCGCCCCGTCATCGAGTTCCCGATGTGAGTGCCGTTGCCTCGGGGGCGGGTTCGCCCGCCCCCGAGGACGCCCACCGCGCCCTGGCCGAGATCGTCCGGGTCGCCGGCCGAGACGTCCTCGCCACCCTCGCCCGCTGGACCGGCAACCTCGCGCTCGCCGAGGATGCCGTGCAGGACGCCAGTGTTCGCGCACTGCAGACCTGGCCGCGCGACGGCATCCCCGACAACCCGGTCGCGTGGCTGCGCACCACCGCGCGCCGGTGCGCCGTCGACCTGATCCGCCGCGAGGTCGCGCGCGGACCCAAGGAGGCCCTCGCCGCCGCGCCGGATGCCGACGTGGTGCTCTTCGCGCAGGATCCCGAGCCCGGCGTGGTCGAGGACGACCTCCTGAGGCTGGTCTTCACCTGCTGCCACCCCAGCCTCGCCGCCGAGACCCGCGTCGCCCTGGCCCTGCGCACCCTGTGCGGGCTGGGCACCGAGGAGGTTGCGCGCGCCCTGCTCGTCTCCGAGCCGACGATGGCCAAGCGCCTCACCCGCGCCCGGCAGAAGATCCGGCTGGCCGGCATCCCCTACCGCGTGCCGTCGGCCGACGACCTCCCCGAGCGCTGGGAGACCGTGCTCGCGACGACCTACCTCATGTTCAACGAGGGGTACGCCGCCACGGCCGGCCCCGAGCTGACCCGCCCCGCCCTCGTGGCCGAGGCGCTGCGCCTCACCCGGCTGCTGCACCGCCTGCGCCCCAACGACCCGGGCGCCACCGGCCTGCTCGCGCTCATCCTCCTGCAGGACTCGCGCCGGCAGGCCCGCACGGATGCGAGCGGGGCAGCCGTGCTGCTCGCCGACCAGGACCGCTCCCGGTGGGACCGCGGCGCCATCGCCGAGGCCGTGCCGCTGGTGGGCGAGGGCCTGCGCCTGTCGCCCTCTCATCCCGACCCCTACGTCGTCCAGGCCGCCATCGCCGCCTGCCACGCGCTCGCCCCGTCGTGGGAAGAGACCGACTGGGCGGCGATCGAGTCCTGGTACGAGGTGCTGCTGCGGGTCGACGACGGCCCGGTGGTGCGCCTCAACCACGCCGTCGCCGTGGCGGAGGCGCGCGGGCCGCAGGAGGGGCTCGACCACGTCGACGCGATCGCCGGCCTGGCCGACTACCCGCTCTGGCACGCCACCCGGGCAGCACTGCTGCGACGGCTCGACCGGCCGGGCGAGGCCACCGCCGCCGACCGTCGCGCCCGCAGCCTGCCGCTGAACGCGGTGCAGCGCGACCTGCTCGACCGCTGACGCCGCACCCGCCGGCACTGAGACGTCGTTGTGCCCGGCGATAACCCTCTGTTGGAATACGCATAAGCAGGCGACGGTTGGCACCGTCGTCGGCACACCCGAGCCGGATGCCGGGCTGCCCACCCTCGGGCGACCGGGCCGGCCCCGTTCCAGCGAAAGGCCCCGCGATGCCCATCCTCGACGACGTGACCCAGGCCGTCGGCAACACCCCGCTCGTCCGGATCAACCGGATCATCGACGGGGACGCGATCGTTGCCGCCAAGCTCGAGTTCTACAACCCTGCGAGCTCGGTGAAGGACCGCATCGGCGTCGCCATCGTCGACGCCGCGGAGGCGTCAGGGGACCTCACCGCGGGTGGGACCATCGTCGAGGCAACCTCGGGCAACACCGGCATCGCCCTGGCCATGGTGGGCGCGGCCCGTGGGTACAAGGTCGTGCTGGCCATGCCCGAGTCGATGAGCAAGGAGCGGCGCGCGCTGCTGCGCGCCTACGGCGCCGAGCTCATCCTCACCGACCCCTCGACCGGCATGAAGGGCGCGGTCGCCAAGGCCGAGGAGATCGTCGCCGAGCGGGAGGGGGCCGTGCTGGCCCGCCAGTTCGCCAACGTGGCGAACCCCGAGATCCACCGCAAGACCACCGCGGAGGAGATCTGGAAGGACACCGACGGCGCGGTCGACATCGTCGTCGCCGGCATCGGCACCGGCGGCACCATCACGGGCGTCGGCCAGGTGCTCAAGTCGCGCAAGCCCAGCGTGCAGATCGTGGCCGTCGAGCCCGAGGAGTCGCCCATCCTCAACGGCGGCGCCCCGGGCCCCCACAAGATCCAGGGCATCGGCGCCAACTTCGTGCCCGAGATCCTCGACACCACGATCTACGACGAGGTCATCGACATCAACGCCGAGACCTCGGTGCAGTGGGCCCGCCGTGCCGCCACCGAGGAGGGCCTGCTCGTGGGCATCTCCTCGGGTGCCGCGCTCGCCGCCGCGAACCAGGTCGCCTCGCGCCCCGAGAACGCCGGCAAGACCATCGTCGTCATCATCCCGAGCTTCGGTGAGCGCTACCTGTCGACGATCCTGTTCGAGGGCCTCGTCGACTGACATGTCCGTCATCCGTGCCGCCCGGGCGAGCATCCGCGAGGACCTCGACGCCGCCATGCGGCGTGACCCCGCCGCCGAGAACCGGTTTGACGTAGCCGTGAACTCGCCCGGGCTGCACGCGATCTGGGCCTACCGCGGTCTGCACAAGCTGTGGCTGCGCCCGGGTGGTCGTGCCGCCGCCCGCGCGCTGTCGACGGTCGTCCGCGGCGTGACCGGGGTCGAGATCCACCCGGGCGCGCAGATCGGCCGCCGCTTCTTCATCGACCACGGGATGGGCGTCGTCATCGGCGCCACCGCCGTCGTCGGTGACGACGTGATGCTCTACCACGGGGTCACGCTGGGCGGCCGGTCGCTCGCGCGAGGCACCAAGCGGCATCCGACCGTCGGCGACCGGGTCACGATCGGCGCAGGCGCTCGCGTGCTCGGGAACATCGACATCGGCGACGACGTGCAGATCGGCGCCAACTCCGTTGTCGTGAAGCCGGTTCCGACCGGTGCAGTCGCGACCGGCATCCCGGCCCGAGTTCGGTTCCCCGACTCCCCGATGCAGGACCCCTACGACGCGCTCTTCGCCGAGCCCGCCCTGTTCATCTGAGGGCCGGCCCGCCGCTGCTGGTGGCGCTCCAGTCGGAGCCGTAGAGGCAGAACACTCCCGCCGCGGGCTGCTCACGCACCACGCCGGCCCAGGCCTCGGCGGCGTCGGCCCCCGTGGACAGCACCCGGTGGTAGGCCACCATCGCGTCCGCCGCCACCGAGTCGGCGACCGGTGAGACGGCAGCCAGCACGCTCGTCGCGCCGAGCGCCATGAGTGCGACCGCCAGCCCGAGGGGTTCGTCGCCGGGGCGCGTCGAGAACTGGCCGACGTCGCAGGCGGCGAGCGAGACGTGCTCTGCCGCAACCGGTCGTGGGAACTCGTGCGCGAACACCGGCCCGTCGGCCAGCTGCACCGACGAGAAGAGGGGGCTCTGCGCCTCGTGGATGCCGTGAGCGGCCAGGTGCACCACGCGCGCCCGGCCCAGGGCGTTGACCACCTCGTCGCTGGTCGCGGGCCGGTCATCGGTGGGCACCGGGTCGGTGGACCAGAACCCACGCACCGCCCGGATCTCCGGCCGGGTGCGTGCCAGCCCCGGGCCGTAGAGGGCGGCTGCCGGGTCGGACCAGGTGGCAGCCGTGCGGGAGGGGCCGCGGACCCACCGGGTGAGGGAGGGCGCCACGGTGACCGGCCTCCCCAGCAGGCTGGGCAGCAGGCTCCACGGCACCGCGGCCAGGGTTCTCGAGGGAATGACGACGACCCGGCGGTCGGCAGAGCGGCCCCGCGCCGGACCGGCCTGGTTGAGGGCGGTGTCGACCGCGGCAAGGGATGCCGCGCTCGCCCGCTGGAGGGCGGCCTCCATGGGTGACCCGGCCGCGACCATCGTCCGGGCGCGCAGGTCGCGTCGAAGCCGGGAGAGCTGCTGGCGCACCAGTGGCACCGTGCCGGTCTGCCCCACCTCGAGGGTGCCGTCGTGGAGCACGATGGTCCACAGCGCGTCGCCGGCCTCGAAGAACTCCACGATGGTGGCGCCCCGGTCGGACGCGGCGGCGCGCGCCTCGTCGGCGTCGACGGGGGGCAGGGCGCCGGCCGACGTGCCCCCGACCGTGAGCGTCCACTCGCGCTGGGCCACGAGGTCCTCGAGCCGGCCGATCTCCTCGACGAGGTCGGCCGGTGCTGGCCCTTCGGCGTTGGTCGACACCCGACGGAGGCGGCGCAGCTCGCGAGTCATCGTGGTGAGCTCGGGATCGGTCGAGGTCGTGACCGGGTTGATCCGGTGCGAGATGGCCCGCCACCGCTCGATGCTGGTGAGGATGCCGTCGGCGTCCTGGCCCTCGAGGGCACGCTCGACGTCGAAGGCAGCCAGCCGCCGTCCGTGCAGGGCGAGGGCGGCGCGCATGTCCAGGCTCGAGGACTGGAACTGGTGCGCCGCCAGGAGCCGGTTGCCCGTGGTGATGCGGCGCTCGGCCTCCACGTGCCGGCCTCTGGCGTGGTCGAGCCGGGCCCTGACGAGCGTCTCGTGGAGGCGTGCCGCGAGCGAGTCGCGGTTGGTGCGCTCGAGCGTGGACAGCCGGTGCTCGGCGCCGTCGACATCGCCCGAGAGCAGCCGCGCCTCCGCCTCCAACCGCACCGCCGCACGGTCGGCGACCGTGCCGGCCGCCGCCTGCTCGTTGCGTCGTGCCAGGTCGGTGATGACGACCCGCAGGTCGTGCCCGGCAGCGACGTCGATGGTCGACCGGATCAGGGACGCATCGCGGACCAGTTCCTCCACCTGCCGGGTGCGGTAGGCGGCCAGTGCGACGCGGATGTGGCGGCGCGCTCCCTCGAGGTCGTCGACGAGGAGGTCGCAGCGGGCCAGCCGGGCGCTGACCTCACCGACCTCGAGCCGGTGGTCGTCGGCCCGAGCGGTCTCCAGCGCGTCGTGGAGGACGCTGCGGGCTCGGTCGACCAGGCCGGCCTCGAGCAGCACCTCGGCATGGTCGAGGCGAGCCCGGTCACGGCTGACGGCGGCGTCCATCCGGTCCGCCACCCGCATCAACACCAGTGCCCGCGCCAGGTCACCGTCGACGAAGGCCAGGCAGGCCAGGTTGTGCCTGGCCTTGAACTCCTGCTCGGCGAACCCGTTCGCGCCGGCGATCTCGGCGGCGCGGGTGAGGTCGGCCTCGGCCGCGGCGCTGTGCCCGAGGCCCAGGTGGGCCATGCCCCGGTTGATGAGCAGGGCGCAGCGCTGGCTCGGCTCGAGGGCCCGCTCGTCGTCGCCGACCCCGTCGAGCGCCGTCAGGGATGCCGCCCAGTCGCCACCGCGCACGTGGATCACCCCCTCCTGGACGTGGCTCAGGGCGACGAGCAGGCGGTCGTCGATGGCGGCCGCCTGGTTCCTCGCGTCGCGCAGCATCGCCAGGGCCCGGCCGTGGCCGTTGACCTCCAGCTCGGTCCAGGACCGGGTGATCAGCACCCGGATGCGAAGCCGCCCGGCATCCTGGCCGGTGGCGCCGTCAAGGGCTCCGACGGCCTGGTCGAGGTGTGCTGCGGCATCGTCGAACCGACCCACCTCGTTCGCCTGCCGCGCCGCGGCGAGGTGGGAGTTCGCGACCTCGACCGGGTCCTCGATGGGGTCTCCTACAGCTCGATCGCCGGCGTGATGATCGGAGGTGCGTCGGTGTCGTCGCGCCTGCGGAGGACGAAGTTGACCAACCCACGCTCGACGCCGGTGAAGGTGAAGCGGCCCTCGTCGTCGACCACGGTGGTGCGGCTGCGGCTTCGCTCCCGGAGCTCGACCTCGACGTCGCCCTCACTGACCCAGCCCGCGATGTCGGCGCGCGTCGAGGGCCCGTGCTCGATGGTGACCATGACGCTGAGACCCTCGCTGGCGAAGGTGACGGTGTCGGCTCGGTCGTAGTCCGTGCCGCGCACCGTCTCCAAGGTGGCGCCGGAGACGATGTCGGCGACCTCGGCCTCGAGGGCGGCGACGGACATGGCGAACTTCACCCGGTCGACCAGGTCGGCGGGGACCGGGTCGAGCACCTCGTGCAGGTGGCGTACCTGGTCGAGCAGCTCGGCATCGAGGTCGTCGAGCGAACCGTTGGCGAGGACGTTCTCGGGGTCGGGGGCGGCGTTCATGAGGGCATCTCCCAACGCGGGTCGGTGGTCAGGGCCTGACGGAGCTTCGCGAGGCAGCGCCCGCGGGTGGGGCCGATGCTTCCGACCGGCATCCCGAGCGCCTGGGCGACTGCGGCGTAGTCGGGGCGTTCGGCGAACGCGATGGCCCGCAGCAGCGACTTGCACCGATCGGGCAGCGAGGCGAAGTGCTGCCAGACGAGCCGGTCGTCGACCTCGGCCAGCACACTGGTCTCGGGCGACGGCGTGGTGTCGTCGGGCTCCTGGTCACGCACGTCGGCGTAGGTGGCCGGTTCCTCGCGGCGACCCCGGGACGACGTGGTCCACGAGTCGCGCCGGGTCGTGGTGATGAGCCACTTGAGCACCGACTGCGGGTCGGTGATGTCACCGGCGTGCTCGACGAGCTTGAGCCAGGTGTTCTGCACGACGTCCTCGGCGGACTGCCGGGACAGGCCCTGCTGACGGGCGACGGACCAGAGCAGCGGGGTGACCTGCTCGACGAGGGTCGACATGCCGGAGGCGTTACCGTCGCGGTAGGCGCGGAAGGAGTTGGCCGCCCGAACGGCCAGGCTCTCGGCGCCGGTGTGCATCACTCCTGCTCCCTGATGGCGCGCTCCACGATCGTGGTCATCTTCTCGACGCGGGTGCCAGGGCCGTGGACGAACGGCTCCTCACACATCAGGTGCGCCATGTCGCCGGCGCAGGCCGGTGAGGCGAAGCTGCTGCCGCTCCAGATGCCGAACCCGCTGGAGTAGTCGTCCGGGTCGGGGGTGCCCCGCTCGGGGCTGCCGTTCTCCTTGGGCACGTTGACACCACCACGCAGCGAGCCTTCGAAGGTCACCGGCATGGTGCTCACCGTGGCCACGCCGCACCGGTAGGCGCGCACCCACGCACCGGTGTTGGAGAAGGCCGCCACTGTGCCGTCGTTGGGGTTGCGGGCCCCCACGCTGAGCACCGGCACCCGGTCGTTATCGATGTCCACCGCGTGGTCGGCGGCCAGTGCGGCAGGCCAGAACGGCAGCGTGGTGGCGCCGTTCCCAGCCGCAGCGACAACGCACACACCGTCCGACTGGAGCCTGCGGATGGCCTTGAACAGGCCGGCCTCGTTCACCACCGCGCTCGGGGTCTCGTGGTAGTAGCCGAAGGAGAGGCTGATCGCGTCGAGCGGGCCGTGCTTCGCCTTGTGGTGCAGGCCATCCCAGTGCCACATCAGCAGACGCTGGAGGGCGTCGATGATGTCGGCCTCGTCGGCTGCACCGTCGCCGTACATGACCGGGACGATGACCAGCATGGCGTTGGCGCAGTGCTGCCGGACCAGGCCGGCGATGAAGGTGCCGTGGCCGGCCATGGGGTCGAGGAACCGGTTGACCAGGTCGAGGGTCACGCCGTCGACCTCGGGAGCCTCGCCGGGCTCGAAGACGACACCGATTCCCTTGCCTCCCACCCTCGGGTGGCGGTTGACGCGGGACCCCGGGCGGTCGAACCACGGGTGCTGACCCAGGCCGGTGTCGAGGATCGCGATGTTCGGCGCCGGGCCGTCGACGGGGGCAGGTGCATCGAGGTGCAGGGCCACCGGGATGCGGCCGTCTGCAGATCCGGGGACGCCGACGCCCGAGCCGTAGCCGACGCCCGACCCGTAGCCCACGCCGCTGCCGTAGCCCACGCCCGAGCCGTACCCGACGCCCGAGCCGTACCCGACTCCGGACCCGTAGCCCACACCGCTGCCGTAGCCGACGCCGGACCCGTAGCCCACCCCGGACCCGTACCCGGTCGCCATCAGGATGTGGTCGAGTCCCCAGTGCAGCGCGTTGCCGCCCTCGATGATCCCGACGTCTCTCTCGAGGTCAGCGAACTCCTGGTCGTTCAGGCCGTCGCGAAAGCTGTCGGGGTCCGCCCGGAAGGCCGCGGCTCGCTGCACCTCGCTTCGCGCGTACTGGAGAACCTGCCACGCATCGAGGGGGGGCGCGAGCCGTCCCTCGTGCGGCATCAGCTCGACAACGGCCTGCGCGACCTCGTCGAGCTGTTGCTCGTAGCCGAGCCGACTGGCCAGGGCGAGCAGCGTCTCCGGGGCGCGGTCCGCGGAGTCGCCGGAGTCGTCCGGGTCCTCGTCGTCACCGAGGTCGCTCGCGCGGGCCGGGTCGACGAGCTGGGGGCTGAACGCGAACTGCGGCAGCGCACCGATCCGCCTCAGCTCCGCGAGGGGGCCCTGGTTCAGGGAGCCACCCGCGAGCCCCGGGATGAAGAGGCGGTCGGGGCGGTAGACCGTCGGGTGCGGCGGTTCCTCCTCACCGAGCACGTCGGCGGCATCCGGCGAGAGCACCGTCGCCCGGAAGCGGCGGAAGGCCGAGGCCGGCACGCCGAAGATCGGGAAGTTGTGGGCCGGCTGGCGTCGCTCATCGCCCGACTGGTTCTCAGGGGTCTTCTCGGTCATGTGCTGCTCCTGTGCCGCCGAGCCAAGGGTGGGGCCCCCGCCGGCTCAGCGTAGTGATGATCATCGACGCTGAACAGGAGCGCGCCCCGTACGCCGTGATACCTCCGACCTGCACCTTCTTTGCGTGCGCCCGCGAGGGCCGCGGGCTGGGCGGGACCTGCCACGACCGGTCGGGACCGCACCCCCAGAAGAAGTCTCGGATGCCGTGTATCAGCGGGGCGTGGCCCCGCTCCTTCTTCCCGTCGGACCCCCAGCGGGCCGCGAACGTCGACCGGCTCGTTTCAGGGGCCTGCCGGTCGGCCGCGGAACCTCAGGGGCGACCGGCCACGCCGAGAGCAGCACCGCAGGGGATGCCGCACTCGGCGTGGCCGTCGTGCCGGTGACGGACGCCTACGGTGCATCTTCGCCGAGCGCGCACTGCTCAGTTGAGCGGTGGCGCGCTCCCGGAGGCAGCCGGTGTCGGCGTCCAGTCGGCGCCGTAGGCGCAGAACAGCCGTCCATCCTCCACTCCGGCGCTGGCGACCTCGAGCGCCTCGGCGGCGTCGAGGCCCTGCGAGAGCACCCGGTGGTAGGCCGACATCACGGTGTGCGCATCCTCGTCGCCGACGGGGCCGACGGCTGCGACGACCGAGCGCACGCCCGTGGCCAGCAGGCTCGCAGTGAGTCCGAGCGCCTCGTCCCCGGCCCGCACGTGGGTGCGCCCGACCTCGCACGACGACAGCACGACGTGCTCGGCCCGGATGCCGGTGCGCTGGAACTCGTGCGCGAAGACGGGGCCGTCACCCATGACGACCGAGGAGAAGAGCGGGCTCTCGTCCTGGTGGATGCCGTGCGCCGCCACGTGCACGATCGTGCAGTGGGACAGCGACTCACGTAGCCGGCTGCCGTTCGCGACCGTGCCCACCGGCGCCGACGGGTGCACGCCCCAGGCCCGCTCGACGTCACGCACCTCGATGAGCGCTCGGCCGAGGCCCGGGCCGGCCAGCGCGACGACTCGCTCGCCGTCGTGGCGCGCCGCTGGGGAGGAGTGACGGGCCCAGAACGTCGCTGATGGTGCGACCGTGACGATGCGGCCGCGGATGCCCGGGACCAGGCGCCACGGCATCGACGCCAGCGAGGCCGAGGGGATGATCACCAGCCGGTGTGCTCGAGGGAGGACCGGGGCCAGTGCCTCAGCCAGGGATGCCGCGGTGCGGGCCGTGGAGCGCTCGATGACCTCCTCCAGCGCCGTGCCCTTGGCGAACCGTCGCGTGGCGAGGTCGGCCCGGAGCCGGGCGGCGGCTTCCACGACCTGGGCGCCGGCGGGCACCTTGGTGAGCTTCGCCTCCTTGGGGGTGACCGTGACGGCGTACAACACGTCGCGATGGATGAACAGGCTGACGAGTCCCGACCGTGCTGCCTCCAGCAAGGGGCGTAGCTTCGCGACCGTGACCGGGCGCTCCTCGGTCTCCAGCTCGCGGCTTCCCGTCTGCTCCCACTCGCGACGCGCCACGGCGCGCTCGGCCTCCCGAGCGGCTGCCGCCAGAGTGGTACGACGGGCCGGTTCCGGCGCGTCGAACGCTTCGGCGTGTAGGCGCCGCGCATCGGCGGTCAGCCGCGCGAGCTCGACGTCGTGGGATGCCTCCATCCGCGGAAGGCGCTGTGACACACCACGCCACAGCTCGGTGGCATCGAACACCTGGCCGGCTGAGCCGGTGGCGATCGCGAGGTCGAGGTGGGCATCTCGCAGGCGCCCGGTGTGCAGGGCAGCGGCGGTCCGCGAGTCGACCGAGGTGTGCCGTGCCTGCTCGACCGCGAGGCGGTGCGCACCTCGCCGAAGCTCTCGCCGCACGAGGTCCGGTCGCCCCTCGGCGGCGTGCAGCTCGGCGAGCGCCAGGGTTCGCTGGACCCGCACCGGGAAGGAGGCGGCTCGGCGAACTTCGGCTCGGCCCAGCAGGTGACGAGCCTCGTGCACCTTGCCGACGAGGGCGTTGGCCTCGGCGGCCAGCACCGCCGCCTCGGCGCCGACCGCACTCGCGACAGCCGGCCCGTCGGCGAGGGCCGACAGCGTCGCGGCCGTCGCCACGGGGTTCCGGCCCATCAGCAGCTCGGCCTGGAGGCGAAGCAGCGAGGCGCGCACGGACCACGCCGCCTCCGACCCGCGGGCGAACCTGCGTTCGGCCCGGGCGGCATAGCGGCGGGCGTCTTCGTGCTCCCGCCGGAGCAGGGCGAGTCGTGCCCGCTCCAGGTCGGCCTCGGCGACGTCGTGGGCGATGCCGCCGGCCCGGGCAGCCTGCTCGCCCTCCTCCAGCGCCTCCATCGCCTGGTCGACGAGTCCGGCCTCGGACAGCACTCGGGCACGATCGAGGACAGCAGCGGGGGGCAACAGCTCATCCCCCAGGGCGCGGGCTCGTTCCATCAAGGTCAGCGCGCGGGGGAGGTTGCCCAGCAGCATTTGGAGTCGACCACGGTTGTGGACCGCGGCTGCCGCCAGGTCGGAGAAGCCGAAGGCGACGGCATCCTGCTCAGCGCGTCGCAGCCGCGTGTCGCTCTGCGCGTAACGTCCGAGGAACTGATGGCCCAGCCCCAGGTTCAGGTGAATGAGGCACCTGGCCCGCGGGCTGACCTCCCGTGCACCGAGGTCGAGGCCTTCCAGCAGGAGGCGGGCCTGCTCCCACTGGCCGAGGCGTGCGTGCAGGCCGGCCCGTTGGATCACGGCGAGCACGCGCACGGGACTGGCATCGATGCCCGAGGTCAGGTCGTCCGCGCGGTCGAGGGTGGAGAACGCGGCCGCCCGGTCCCCGCGCTCGAACTGGGAGAGTGCCAGGGTGACGGCGACCCGGGCCCTCAACGTGTCGGCAGCTCCACCAGGGCTCTCGGAGTCGAGGCGTCGCACGGCACGCCTCAGCACGGTCTCCGCACGTGCAGGCTCACCCGCCGCATTGGCGAGGACCGCTTCCTCGACGAGCCGGGTGACGTGGTCGTGCAGGTCCGGACGAATCCTTGCCCTCAGATCTCCACGGCGGGGGTGATGACAGGCCGCACGTCGCCCTCGGGCAGGAACACGAAGCGCACGAGCCCCCGGGGGGCCGGGTCGAGAGTGAACCGCCCGTCATCGTCCACCAGGGCACCGACGGTGCGAGCACCGGCCCGCAGCTCCACCCGCACGGGGGAGCCGTGGCCCGTCACCCACCCGTCGACGCGCACCTCCTCGGAGTCGATGGGTGAGATCGTGACCATCACCGACAAGGTCTCGGCACTGAACGTCAGCGTCTGCGTCTGCGTGTACTCCGAACGGGCCAAGGCGCTCTCGGCGCCGACTCGCTGCAGCTCGGCCACCTCCGCGTGCATGGCCTGAACGGTGAGGGCGAACTTGATGTCCTCGGTGAGCCCTTCGGGAACCGGGTCGGCGGTGCGGAAGACGTCCGCGACGGTGTCGAGGATGATGCGGTCGAGGTCGTCGAGCGGTTGCGCGGCGAAGTCGTGGTCGGTGCTCACAGCGCACCTCCTTCCCAGGTGGGGTCGTTGGCGAGTGCGGTGCGGAGCTTGGCCAGGCATCGCCCCCGGGTCGGGCCGATGCTTCCCATCGGCATCTTGAGCGACTCGGAGACGGCGGCGTAGTCGGGGCGGTCGGCGAACGCGATGACGCGCAGCAGCGCCTGGCACTTCTCGGGCAGGTCCCGGAAGTGCCTCCAGAGCACGCGGTGTCCCTCCTGGCGCAGCACGAGGGTCGAGGGGTCCGGCATCGAGTCCGTCACGTTCTCGTCGATGTCGTGGTCCTCACGACCGTTCGCCTTGTGCACGCGCCAGGTCTCGCGTCGGACGGTGACGATGAGCCAGCCCATGACCGCCTGCGGGTCATGGATCTTCTCGGAGTTCTCGACCAGCCGTAGCCACGCGGTCTGCACGGCGTCCTGGGCCACTCCTTCGGAGACACCCTGGGCGCGAGCCGTGTGCCACAGCACGGGAGTGAGCAGGTCGACGAGCTGATCCATCGCCCCGACGTCTCCGTCGCGGTACGCACTGAAGGCCGCGGCAGCGCGCGTCGCAAGGGTGGCGGTGGTGTCGTCGGCCGACGTCACTTCTCGGTCTCCTCGAAGCGGTCGGCGTTGGCCTTGGCCACCACCGCCGTCGACGCCCGGCGCGCGCGGGACGGCCCGGCCCCCGAGCTCTGCCTGCTGCCCTGCTTGACGATCTCAGCGGCGATCTCACCGGCGATCCATGGTGACGCGAACGACGTACCGCTCCACACCGCGAATCCTGACCGGAAGTCGTCGAAGTCGATGCCTGCTCGCGTGCCCGGACCGAAGCCCTCGACCGTGATCGGCGGGTTCAGCGAGCCGGAGAGCGTCGTCGGCACGGTGCTCACGATGCCGGCACCGGGGGCATGCGCCGTGACCCAGTCACCGACGTTGGAGAACAGCGCGATGCTGCGGTCGTCGGGGTTGGTGGCACCCACCCCCACCAGGCCATCGCGTCCCTGGGCGGCGAAGGCAGCGGGGAAGAACTTCGCGCGGGTGGAGTCGTTGCCGGCGCAGGCCACGACCACCACACCCTCGTCGGCGAAGTCCTGGAGCAGGTCGTGCAGAGCAGCGTCATCGGCCTCGTCGGGGGTCTCGTGGTAGAAGCCCAGCGAGAGGTTGACGACATCGAGCACGCCGTGCTTGATGACGTCCTCCTCGCGGTTCTCCGCGATGGCGGACTTCGCCGCGCGGTGCCGGTCGAGGAGGAGTCCCAGGGCCGCGACGATGTCGTGCTCGAGCGCTGCGCCGTCGGACGCCATGATGGGTACCTCGAGGATCACCGCCTCCGGACAGCGCTGGCGGATGATGCCGGAGATGAAGGTGCCGTGACCGCAGAGCTGGTCGACCAGGCCGTTGACGTCGTCGATGATCACGCCGGTGTTCTCGGGGTCGCGTGAGGGCTCCTTCCACACGCCGATCTCGCGGTTCTCGAACGTGACCTTCCGGTGGGCACCAGGGCACTTCCCGGTGCAGCTCTCCGCGGTGGCGCCTTCTGGCTCCGCCGGGAACCACGGGTGCTTCCCGAGGCCGGTGTCGAGCACCGCCACCACGGGCGGATGCTCGGGCACGGTGACGCCGCCTCTGGGGTCGGGTGCTGACCAGACGACGGGCGTGCGGCCGCCGACTCCTGGCGTGCCGTACTCCGCGACCGCGCCGCCGGCTCCGCCCCAGACGCCGCCGGCTCCGCCCCAGACGCCGCCGGCTCCGCCCCAGACGCCGCCGGCTCCGCCCCAGACGCCGCCGGCTCCGCCCCAGACGCCGCCACCGGCCGTCAGCACGTGCTCGACGCTGACCCCGCTGGCCATGCTGGCTCCGCGCCGGTCTCGCCGGTCCCGCCGTGCCTTCTCGGCCTTGTCCGGCTCCGAGTCGGGCGCGGGCAGCCGGCCCAGCCCCAGCTTGTCGTAGAGGAGGCTGCCGCGCTCGGACGGTTCCATCAGCGCCCCCTGCACGAACCGCCACACGTCGGGCGCCTTGCCGGCCTTCTCGGGATCACGCACCAGCCGCATCCGGGTGACCGTGACCTTCGCGTCGCGGTTGAGCGAGGCACGTTCGCCCCGGTGGGGCACGAGCAGGGGTTCCCCGACCGGCTCGAGCACGAGAGGCTCGGGCTGACGTTTCGCGTACGCGATGAGCTCCTTGACCCTGCTGTCCCGGCCGCCGCTGTTCACGAACGGGTCGTCGATGTCGCGCACCACGAGGGTGTCGCCGACGTAGACGGTCGGCATCGGCAGCGGCTGGCCCGGGGCCAGGAACGCGGTCTCCGGGTCGAGCACCCGAGCCCCGAGCCGGCGGGCCAGTAACGGCGAGATGAGGGGCACAGGGGGGATGGAAGTGGGTTCCTCGACCTTCGGCGCCCTGGCAGTGGGCGGCTCTGCACTCGCCGGCTTCTCCTCGTGCGCGGGCTTCTCGGGGGACTTGCCAGCCATCAAATCTCCTGGGGTGCACGACCGGTGCGAGAGGGGAACTCGCCCAGCGTAGTGACGAACATCGACGCTGAACAGGAGCGTGTCCGGACCCCTCTGATACCTCGGACCTGCACTTTTGTCCGCGCGCCCGCGGGGGGAGACGCTGGGAGCGGACCGGTCGGCACGGCATCCGGAAAAGAAACTTCGGAAGTCGTGTATCAGCGGGGCGGGACCCCGCTCCTCTTCCCCGTCGGACCCTTACAGGGCCGCGAACCGTCGACCGGCTCGTTTCAGGGGCCTGCCGGTCGGCCGCGGAACCTCAGGGGCGTCACGGCACCGGGCTGTGAGAGCGCGGTGCACGGGACGACGGTTCCGCTACACGGGGACCGGCCACGCCGGGCGTAGCACCGCAGGGGGTGCGGCACCCGGCGTGGCCGTCGTGCCCGGGATGCAGGTGGCCGACCGGCCAGATGGGGTCGTGGCCCCGACTGCGATCCGCCTGCGCGGAGGGGCTCAGGCGGCGCCGTCGGTGCGCGACGTGGCGTCGGCCCACGGGTCGGCGCCGGAGCCGGTCGGCGAGGGCGCCGGTCGGCCGTTCGTGGTGCCCGGCGTGGTGTCGTTGCCCGTGCCGGTCTCGATCGCCTCGGCCTCGACCGTACGGCTCATGCGCAGCTTCTCACCGGTGGCGCGGGCGGCGTCGGCCACCATGTCGGCGACCACGGGGGCCGCCTTGGTGCGGGCGACCTCCTTGGCGTTGTAGACCTGCTTCTGCACCGGGCCGGAGTTCCAGACCTTGCCCGAGGTGCGGCGGATCTGCTCGTAGCGCTGCCGGCCCGCACGTGCGCCGAGCACGTAGCCGGCGGCCAGGCCGGCGATGAACGTCAGCTTCCCCATGGGTTGGCTCCTCTCGTCGGCCTCCGACCCTACCTGCCACGAACGCCGCGATGCCGTGCGCTTGCGACCGCGTCCCGGCATACCCTTGTCCCGTTCCGGCGCACGCCGGGTCTGGAGGGCTCGCATAGTGGCCTAGTGCGGCGGTCTTGAAAACCGCTATGGCGGCAACGTCATCGTGGGTTCGAATCCCACGCCCTCCGCTCACGCGCCCGCGAGGTCGCGGCGAGGTCCCAACGGCCGGCGGATGGATCGGCAGGATCGTCAGCCTGTCGCGGTCCTCAGCGGCCGCCGTGGACCGGGGGGTCAGCCGCGCGGCGGGATCTCGCCGGAGCCCCGAGCCACCAGGGTCGGCTCGTGCACGATGTGCCGCGGCGGTGCCGTGTTGCCGTCGATGCGGTCGAACAACAGGTCGCCCACGGTCTTGCCGATACGGGCGACGTCCTGGCGGATGACGGTCAGCGCCGGGTCGAGCAGGTCGGCAAGGGGGAAGTCGTCGAAGCCGACCAGCGCCACCTTGCGACGCAGGCCGCGCTCCGCCAGCGCGCGAACGGCGCCGGCGGAGAGGATGTTTCGCGCGGTGAAGACCGCCGTCGGCGGGTCGTCGAGGCCGAGCAGCCCGTCCATCACCTCGGTGGCCTCGTCGGTCGACCGCAGGCCGGTGACGAGCAGGCGCGGGTCCGGACGCAGGCCGCGCTCGGCATACGCGTCGGTGAAACCGGCGAGCCGGCGCTCGGCCGTGGGGATGGACGGCATGTCGATGAGCGCTGCGATCCGCCGGTGCCCCTGCGCCAGCAGGTGCTCGGCGGCGAGCCGCCCGCCGCGCTCGTTGTCGACGGTCACCGAGTCCACGTCGATGCCACGCGGGGGGCGGTCGACGAACACGGCGGGGGTGCCCGAGCGCAGCTCGCTGAGCAGGTAGTCCTGGCGCTCGCTGGCCGGCATGATCACGAGACCGTCGACCCGGCGGGTGACGAGGTCGTGGACGAGCTCCTGCTCGCGGTCGGCGCCCTCGTCGAGGCTGGCCGCGAGCACCGCCGTGCCATGGCGGCGGGCCGAGTCCTCGAGGGCCCGAAGGAGGCTGGCGGAGAACGAGTTCGACAGGTCCTGCACCAACGCGCCGATCAGGCCGGTCCGTGCGCCCGTGCGCCTGAGGTTGCTGGCGGCGAGGTTGGGGCGGTAGTCGAGCCGCTGGACGGCGGCGGTGACGCGCTCCCGGACGTCGGTGGAGACGCCGGGCTCGTCGTTGACCACCCGCGACACCGTCTTGAGGCTCACCCCCGCCAGCGCCGCGACGTCACGCATGGTCGCGCGATTAGTCTGGCCTGACAACGATGTCACTTTCACATCACGATGTGTAGACCATGGGTTGACCTCAGCGCAAGCAAACGATAGAAAGTCCCCTGACAACGTTGTCACAACGGCGTCGGCCCAAAAATGCACTCAAAGGAGAGTTCGCCCCATGCACATCCGTCACGTTTCGTCCTCGCGCACGGTGCGCCGGGCGCTCGCGTCCGTAGGGATCGTCGGTCTCGCGCTCGGCGCAGCGGCCTGTGGTTCCGACGACAGCGGCTCCGGCAGCTCAGGATCCGGTGGCTCCGACAAGATCGGCGTCTCCCTGATCACCAAGGACTCCACCAACCCGTTCTTCGTCGCCATGCAGAACGGCGCCAAGGCCGACGCGGCCAAGAACAACGTCGACCTCACCGTCGCCTCCGGCAAGCAGGAGGGTGACGACGCAGGCCAGATCGCCGCCATCGAGCAGGCCGTCGTCCGCGGCGACAAGGGCATCCTCATCACGCCCATGTCGACCGGTGTCAACGACGCCATCAAGAAGGCCCGCGACGCAGGCCTCTTCGTCATCGCCCTCGACACCCCGCCCGACCCGCCGGACACGGTCGACATCACCTTCGCCACGAACAACCGTGAGGCCGGCAACCTCATCGGCAAGTGGGCGGCCTCCACGCTGGACGGCGGCCAGGCCACCATCGCGATGCTCGACCTGTTCAACGACAAGATCGTCTCCGTCGACTACGACCGTGACCAGGGCTTCCTCGAGGGCATGGGCATCGACGTGGCGGACCCGAAGAAGAACGGTGACGAGGCCAAGAGCGGCAAGTACACCGGCGGCAAGGGCGGCGACTACACGATCGTCTGCAACGAGCCCAGCAACGGTGCCGAGGACGGCGGGCGCACCGCCATGGAGACCTGCCTGAGCAAGAGCGACGGCATCAACGTGGTCTACACCATCAACGAGCCGGCCGCGGTCGGCGCCTCGGCCGCCCTCAAGGCCGCGGGCATCACCAACGCGCTCATCGTCTCGGTCGACGGCGGCTGCGCCGGCGTCAAGTCCGTCAAGAACGGCACCATCGGCGCCACCGCCCAGCAGTACCCGCTGAAGATGGCAACCCTCGGCATGGAGGCCATCGCCAAGATCGCCCGTGGTGGCGAGAAGCCGACCACCTCCGAGGGCCTGGACTTCTTCAACACCGGTGTCGCGCTCGTCACGGACAAGCCGGCTGCGGGAGTCGACAGCATCACCTCCGACGCCGCATCGAAGATCTGCTGGGGCTGACCCCGGATGTCGTCGTCCACATCTGCTGCTGCCGCCGAGTTCGCTCGGCGGCGGCAGAGCCCCGTCCAGCGGATCCAGAACCTGCTGCACGGCCACCCGTGGTTGAGCCCGCTCTTCCTGCTGGTTGTCACCTTCGTGATCTTCTCCATCCTCAACCCCAGGTTCGCCTCGCCCAACGCCCAGTCCCTGCTGCTCCAGCAGGTCGCGGTCGTCGCGTGCCTGGCCATCGGCCAGACCCTGATCATCCTCACCGCCGGCATCGACCTGTCGGTCGGCGCCATCACGATCCTCGCCATGATGGTCATGGCGACCCTGGCCGCCGACCAGGGCGTGCCGGGGGGGCTGGCCATCCTCATCGGCATCGCCCTCGCGGTCGGCGCGGGGTTCCTCAACGGCATCCTCGTGACGCGCGTCGGCCTCCCGCCCTTCATCGTGACGCTGGGCACGCTGTCGATCTTCACCGCGATCGCGCTGCTGTACTCGGGTGGCTCGAGCATCCAGAACAACCGGCTTCCCGCCATCATCAACTGGACCGGTGAGACCTTCAAGGTCGGCAAGTTCAGCATCACCGTCGGCGTGATCATGGTGCTGCTGCTCTACTGCATCGTCGGGTTCGCCCTCACGCAGACCGCGTGGGGACGGCACATCTTCGCCGTCGGTGACGACATCGAGTCGGCCCGCCTGTCGGGTGTGGCCAGCAAGCGCATCCTGCTGAGCGTCTACACGGTGGCCGGGCTCATCTACGGCTTCGCGGCGTGGATCCAGATCGGCCGCGCCGGCTCGGCGACGCCCAACGGCATCCCCGACGCCAACCTCGACAGCATCACCGCTGTCGTCATCGGTGGCACCAGCCTGTTCGGTGGGCGCGGCGGGCTGATCGGAAGCCTGCTCGGTGCCCTGATCGTCGGCTCGTTCACCCTGGGCCTCTCGCTCGCCGGCGTCGACCAGCAGTGGCGCCTGTTCGCGATCGGTGTCCTCGTCATCGTCGCCGTCTCGGTCGACCAGTGGATCCGGAAGGTCAAGGCATGAACATCACCCGAGAAGGCTCGCCCACGCAGGGCGCGGGACCCGCGCTCCTTGGGCCCGTGCAGAGCCTGGCACCCGGCTCCGATACGCGCGGGGGGTCCAAATGAGCACCCTCGAGAAGCTGCCCCTGGCGGTCGACCACCTCCCCGATTCCAAGAAGTCGGTGTACGACGCCGAGCCGATCCTGTCGGCGCGCGACCTCGTCATCACCTTCGGCCGGGTCATCGGTCTCGACGGCGTCAACCTCGACCTCTACCGGGGTGAGGTGCTGGCGGTGATCGGCGACAACGGCGCCGGCAAGTCCACCCTGATCAAGTGCCTCACCGGGGCCTACCAGCAGGACTCCGGGCAGGTCTACCTCGACGGGCAGGCGGTCGACTTCAAGCGGCCGCAGGACGCTCGCGAGGCCGGCATCGAGACGGTCTACCAGCAGCTGGCCGTCATCCCCGCGCTCGACATCGCGAGCAACCTCTACCTCGCCCGCGAGGAGCGCCGCCCGGGCCCGCTCGGGTCGGTGCTGCGGATGCTCGACAAGAAGGGCATGAAGGACCGTGCCGGGGATGCCGTGCAGCGGCTCGGCATCCAGACGATCCAGAACATGGGTCAGGCCGTGGAGACCCTCTCCGGTGGGCAGCGCCAGGCGGTCGCCGTGGCGCGGGCCGCGGCGTTCGGGAGCAACGTGGTCGTGCTCGACGAGCCGACCGCCGCGCTGGGGGTCAAGGAGTCGGGCATGGTGCTCGACATGGTCAAGCAGCTGCGCGACAACGGGCTGGCCATCATCCTGATCAGCCACAACATGCCCCACGTGTGGGAGGTGGCCGACCGCATCCACATCCAGCGGCTCGGCGGCTGCGCGGGGGTCATCTCCCCGCAGTCGCACGACATGGGAGAGGGCGTGGCGATCATGACCGGCGCCACGACCCTGGCCCAGCCGTGACCGGCCGCACCCGGCCCTCGGCCCACTGATCGCGGGTCGCCGCACCTGACGGACGACCAGGTGCGGCGACTCGCCCCAACCGCGACTCCGTCGTCCCCTTGCGGCCGGCCGACCCGATCGGCCGGCCGCACCCATTCCTGCACCTCCACCCGAACCCGGAGAACGTCATGACGATCGTCGTGGGATACATCCCCCGCCCCGAGGGCCTGGCCGCCGTCGACGCCGCCATCATCGAGGCCGAGCGGCGCTCGGAGCGGCTCGTGGTGGTCAACACCGGTCACCACGGTGACAACACCGACCCCAGCTACGCCGCCCCGCAGGACCTCGACGCCCTCGACGGGCAGCTGACCGAGCGCGGCATCGAGCACGAGATCCGTCAGCCGAACCGTGGACTCGCACCGGCCGACGAGCTGCTCGCTGCCGCGGCCGAGGCCGACGCCACGCTGATCGTCATCGGCCTGCGCCGGCGCAGCCCGCTGGGCAAGCTGATCACCGGCTCGACCGCCCAGCAGGTGCTCCTCGACGCGACCTGCGACGTGCTCGCCGTCAAGGTGCCCGGCGTCTGACCTGCGGTGACGCCGGCCCGGGCGTCGGTCCGGCGTCCGGACCGCGGGGGCACGGCATCCGAGTGGCGCAGACCCGGCATCCGCACCTCGTCCCGTTGGGTGATCGCTCCTGTTCGTGACGCGCGCCCGGCGCGACTGCGTGCTAGTTTCGCTGTCGGTTGCAGCATCAGGCTTTCCTCGCAGGTCGAACACCAACGCGCCACAAGGGGACTGGAGTTCGCATCCAGGGTCGGCGCGACGTGTGCCGGCCGCGTGCTACACACAGAAAGAGTTACCCCGATATGGCACAGGGCACCGTGAAGTGGTTCAACGCTGAGAAGGGCTTCGGTTTCATCGCCCAGGACGGCGGCGGCCCCGACGTGTTCGTTCACTACTCCGCCATCGACACCCAGGGCTACCGCTCCCTCGACGAGGCGCAGCGGGTCGAGTTCGAGGTCACCCAGGGCCCCAAGGGTCCGCAGGCCGACCAGGTCCGCCCCATCTGACCCGGGTCCCCCGAGTCTTCGCGAAGGCCCCGTCCGGTTCGCCGGCCGGGGCCTTCCGCCGTCTCCCCGAGCCCCAGCGGCTCAGCCGCGGGCCAGGTTGGTGAGGAACTTCTTCGCCACCGGCGCCGCCACGGTGCCGCCGCTCTTGCCCTCCTCCACGAGCACGGCGAACGCCACGCCCCGCTGGTAGCCGGCGAACCAGGTGCGTGGCAGCGCGTTCGGGTCGTTGCCGTGCTCGGCGGTGCCGGTCTTTCCGCGCACCGGGCCGCCCGGGGTGTTGCGCAGCACGGTGCCCGTGCCCGAGGCCACCACCGACGCCATCATCGAGCGCAGCTGCGCGACGGTGGTGCCGTCGAGGGGCACCGGCCGGGTGGAGCCGCCGCCGCCCTTGACGAGCACGGGCGGCACGAAGCTGCCCCGACCCACGCTGCCGGCCATCACGGCCAGCGCGACCGGCGACACCTCGACGCGGCCCTGTCCGATGGACGCCGCGGCCTGGTCGGTGCCGCCCTTGGTGGCCGGCACGCTGCCGGCGAAGGCGTTGCTGACGCCGAGCGTCTCCCCCCAGCCGGCGCCGATGCCGAGGGCCTTCGCGGCCGTCGTGAGGTCGTTCTCGCCCAGCTTGCCCGACAGGCCCACGAACGCCGTGTTGCACGAGATGGTGAAGTCCTGGAAGAAGGTGGGGCTGCCGCTGACCGACTCCCCGGCGAAGTTGGTGAACTTGCGCCCGTCGACCGTCACGGATGCCGGGCACGGCACCTTCGCGGGCGGTGTGGTGATGCCGCCGGTCAGGTAGGCGTAGCTCGTGGCCACCTTGAACGTCGAGCCGGGAGGGTAGTGCCCGGTCAGCGCCCGGTCGAACCCGCTGGTGGGGCTGTTCGCCACGGCCACCACCTGGCCGCTCTCGACGTCGACGGCCACGACGGCGCCGGGCACGGTCAGCTCGCTGTCGGCCAGTGCCTTCTCGGCCGCCAGCTGCACCGCCGGGTCGAGGGTGGTCTCGACGTCCGCCCCGTCCGTGGCGGCCTTCTCGAACAGGGTCGCGCCGCCCTCGCCGCTCACGGTGACCTCGAGGCCGGTGGCGCCCGCCAGCTTCTCGTCGTACTGAGCCTGCAGACCGCTACGGCCCGCTCGGTCTCCGGCCTCGTAGCGGCCCTCGCTCTTCTGCACCATCTCGGCGGTCACCTCGCCGTAGCTGCCGAGGAGGGGCTGGGCGAAGGTCCGCGTGCGGCCGAGCGGCTGCTGGCTGGTCGGCGCGATGATGCCGTCGAGCGCCTCGATGCGCGCCGCTCGCGGCTTCCAGTCGGCGTCACGGTAGGTGATCACCGGGATCGGCGCCTTCGACCCGGATGCCGTGGCCTTGGCCAGCGCTTTCACCAACGACCCCTTCGCGGCATCGACCACCGGTTCCAGCGCCGCCGCGGACTCCGGGGTCGCGTTGACCGGGTCGATCTGCACGGCGTGCACGGTGCCGAGCGGCATCAGCGGTCTGCCCTGGCGGTCGAGCAGGTCGCCTCGCTCACCGAACGTGCGATCGAGCCGGAAGGCCTTCCCTGCGGGGAGGTCGGGGTGCCAGGGCGAGCCGGTGGTGGGGGTGGCCACCTCCCAGCGTTCGCCGTCGGCGGCCAGGGTGACGGGGACGGCGTACGACCACCGCACGTCGCCGGGCAGTGTCCAGGTGACGTCGAGGGTGCCGGTTGCGGTGTCACCGTTGCGCGTGACGTCGCTCGCGGTGACGGCGACCGGGGCATCGCCGAGGTCCTTGATCGCGGGGGCGAAGGTCGCCTTCGTCGCGTCGTCGGCGAACGCCACCGGGGCGAGGTCCTTGGCGGCCCAGGCCTTCGCGTACGACGTGGCGGCATCCTGCGCTGCGGCATCCAGACCCGCCTCGCGCTGGCGCCACCAGAGCGCACCGCCGATGCCCACGGCGACCACCAGTACGGCGGCGACGATCAGTGCGATGCGAGTCCTCATGGGCCACAGTCAACTACGAGAACGTCGTGCCATCGTTCACACAGCCCGCGGTCCTAGACTCCACACGTCGTGCGCTCGCCCCCGGCGCGCGGTCCTGCCTGGTCGCGCCCCCGCGACGAGGCGGGCATCGGAGCGTGAAGGAGCCGCGTTGTCCGACGCCACCCGTCGCGAGCGTGCCGACAGCCAGGTGCGCGAGACCCGGCACGCCCGGCGCCGCCGGGTGCTGGCGGGTGTGGCCGCCTTCGTGCTCGTGGTGGTGGTCGGGTTGGGGTTCGCCTGGTGGCGGCTCGAGGGCAACATCTCCAGGCTCGACGTCACGAAGAACCTCGGCACCCGCCCCACCGCGGCCGCCGGCCCGCTCAACATCCTGCTGATCGGTTCCGACAACCGCGCCGGCGAGGGCGTGCCGGGGGCCTCGCTGAGCTCCGGGGCCCGCTCCGACACCACGCTCATCGCGCACGTCTCGGCCGACCGCCAGCACGTGACGGTCGTGTCCGTCCCGCGCGACTCGATGGTGCCCGCGCCACCCGGCTGCAAGAACTCGACCCCCAAGGACCGGTGGGTCGTGCAGCAGTGGAACTCGATGTTCAGCATCGGCGGCCCGGCCTGCCTCATCACGACGATCGAGGGCAACACCGGGCTGCGGATGGACCACTTCGCGGTGGTCGACTTCCGCGGCTTCCGCGCCATGGTCGACGCCCTGGGCGGCGTGCCGATCTGCGCCCCGGAGGCCATCGACGACCCGAAGGCGAAGCTCAAGCTGTCGGCCGGGCGGCACGTGCTGAACGGCACCCAGGCGTTGGGCTACGTGCGGGCCCGCAAGACGCTCGGGGACGGTTCCGACCTGGGGCGGATCGCCCGCCAGCAGGCCTTCTTGTCGTCGGTGGTGCAGGAGGCGACCCGCACCTCGCTGCTCGTGCGGCCCGACAGGCTGTTCGGCTTCCTCGACGCGGCCACCAGGTCGCTGACGACGGACGAGCAGTTCGACCTCGGCACCATGAAGGACCTGGCGTCGAGCGTCAAGGACATCGGCATCAAGAACATCCAGTTCATCACCGTGCCCGTGCAGCGCTACCCGGCCGACCCCAACCGGGTCGAGTGGGCCCCGGGCGCCGACGCGCTCTGGCAGACCCTGCGCGACGACGCCGTGGTCGGCGCGAAGCCCACGGCGACGGCATCCGCGTCGGCAGCACCGCTCACGGTGAGCCCCACCGGGATCGCTGTCGACGTGGTCAACGCCACGGGGGTGCAGGGGCTCGCGGGGCAGGTGGCCAAGGCGCTCGAGGTGCAGGGCTTCCCGACGCCGACCACGAGCAGCACCGCCGACCGGCCCGCCGGGGTGGTGGTCGAGTACGGCCCGGGCCAGAAGGAGGCGGCGCGCACCGTCGCTGCGGCGTTCGAGGGGGCGACGCTCCGCGAGGATGCCGCCGCGGCCGCTCCCGGCGTGCGGGTCGTCATCGGGGCCGGCGCACCGCCGGTGAGGGAGGTGCCGAACCGCAGCGGGTCCTCGCCGTTGCCCACGCCCACGGTGTCGGCGCCCTCGCCCTCCCCGTCGCCGTCGATCACCGCGCGCACGGCCGACCAGGACATCTGCTCCTGACCGACGGTGCACCCACGCCCGCGGATGCCGTCCGCCCCGCCCGCTTTGTGCCTCGGGCGGCCGGGCGGTTACCCTGTGCGACGTTGGAGGCGTCGCCTAGTCCGGTCTATGGCGCCGCACTGCTAATGCGGTTTGGGTCTCAAGCCCATCGAGGGTTCAAATCCCTCCGCCTCCGCCGACCGAAACGCCCCGCTGCCGCGGGGCGTTTTCGGTGCGTGAATCCAGCGGGTGCCGGACCCGGTGCTCGGCGGATCGCCGAGTGCCGGAGCTACGGAGGTGTCAGACTGCGCGCCATGACACAGCCCGGGGCCACTGCCCCCGACGCCACCTCCACGCCGCAACCGCATGCCCCGCAACCATGGCCCTCAGCCCAGCAGGCAGCCCCGCAGTGGCCGGCCCAGACCGGGCCGAGGCCGCCCGGGCTTCAGGGCCAGCCGGCCTGTGCTGCCCGAAGCGACTCGACGCGCACCATCGCCAACGTCGCGCTCGTGATCTCGGGGCCCACTCTGCCCGGCGCCGTGGGGCGGCGCGTGACGGACCACGGCCTCGGCGGGATGGCCGATCAAGTCCGCTGGGACCCCGTGCCCCGCGTCGCCGACGAGGCCAGCGTGCTCTGCCGGGCGACGCACCCGAGCTGGTTCGGCATCGTGCGCTTCTCGGGTTCGGACGGCTCCTTCGACGTGATGACCATGGGTGGCCCGGACGGTCTGGACGGGTCGTACGGGCCGAGCGCCCCCGAGGGGCCGATGCCGTGAGCGCCCCGAGCGACGGCCCGCTCGTCCCCCCGTCCGGCCACGCACCCCAACCCGGCCCCGCATCCGGTCACCCGTACGCCGACCCGGCCTGGTCGCAACCACCGCGGTGGTCACAGCACCCGCAGTGGTCCGAGCAGCCGGGCGCCGTCCCACAGGGCTGGGGCGCTCCGGAGTCCCGGGCACTCCAGGAGGCCGAGGCTGCGCTGCGCAAGTCCCGCACGGCGATGGGCTGGGCGATCGCGGCGGCCGTCGGAGCGCTGGTCGCGCTCGTCGCCTCCTTCGCGGTGCCCGCTCTCTTCGCGTTCGGCGCATCGGCCGGCGGGGCGTACTCCTACCGCGGGCAGGTCGACTCCTTCGAGGCGGGCCGCGCCCTGAACGGCTCGTCGGTGTCCGACGCGGTGGAGGCAGCACTGGTCGGCGACGGCGCCGACGTCTCGAGCCTCGACTGCCCCGACACCGAGACGGTGCAGGTCTCCACCGCCATCGCCTGCCAGGGCTCGGTCGACGGCAGCGACTGGACCTACCTGGTCTACGTCCTCGACCGCCAGGGCTCGATCCTGATCACGGAGTACTGACGCCACGCGTGCTGTGTCGAGTGGTGGGCAGCCTGCTTTGCGATGATCAGCGGTGTGACTCCGACGATCCGCCGCGCCCACCCCGACGAGCTGGATGCCGTGGGGCGGCTGACCGTCGACGCGTACGTGAGCGGTGGCGTCATCCCCGCTGACGCGCCGTACCTGGCGTTCCTCGGCGATGCCAGGGGCCGGGATGCCGATGCCGAGGTCTGGGTGGCCGTGGACGCCCGGGGGGTGGTGGGTACGGTGACCTTCGTCGAGCCGGGCTCGGCCCTGTGCGAGATCGCCCGCGACGGGGAGGCCGAGATCCGTTCGCTGGCGGTGCTGCCGGCGGCATCCGGAGAGGGGATCGGCGAGGCACTCACCCGGCACACGATCGCACGGGCCCGCGATCGAGGTCTCGGGTCCATGGTGCTGTCGTCGTCGACCACGATGCACACCGCCCACCGGCTCTACGAGCGGCTCGGCTTCACCAGGCTGCCCGAGCGGGACTGGTCACCGGTGCCCGGCGTCCGGCTGGTCGCCTACCGCCTCCCCCTCCCCGACTGACGGGCTGTCAGGTCGCGGGGAGGAGCACCGAGAAGGTGGTCGCTCCCGGACGGCTGGACACCTCGACACGCCCACCGTGCGCCTGGCCCACTGCCGCGACGATGCTGAGCCCGAGCCCGGTGGAGCCGTTGGCGCGCACCCGCGCGTCGTCACCGCGGGTGAACCGCTCGAAGATCTTCGGCTGCAGCGCCTCTGGGACGCCCGGCCCGTCATCGGTCACCGAGACCCGCACGAGCGGCCCCTCCGGGCGCACCTGCGTCACCACCCTGGTGCCGGCGGGGGTGTGGGTGCGCGCGTTGGCCAGCAGGTTCGCCAGGATCTGGTGCAGCCGGGCCTGGTCGCCAGGCACCTCGACCGGGTTCTCGGGCAGGTCGAGCTCCCAGCTGTGGTCGGGAGAGGCGGCGTGCGCGTCGCTCACGGCGTTGACCGCGAGCAGGGACAGGTCGACCGGCTCACGCTCCAGCGGCCGCCCGGAGTCGAGCCGGGCGAGCAGCAGCAGGTCCTCGACGAGCTCCTGCATCCGCAGCGCCTCGGACTCCACCCGACCGATGGCGTGCGTGACGGTGGGTGGCACCGGTTCGGTCTCGCGGCGGGTGAGCTCGGCGTAGCCGCGGATCGACGCGAGCGGGGTGCGCAGCTCGTGGCTGGCGTCGGCGACGAACTGGCGCACCTGGGTCTCGCTCGCCTGGCGCGCGAGGAGGGCGGACTCCACGTTGTCGAGCATGGTGTTGAGGGCGAGCCCGACCTCGCCGACCTCCGTGTGGGGGTCGGCATCAGCGGCGGGCACCCGCTCGGCGAGCGCGACCTTGCCCGAGTCGAGCTTGAGGTCCGAGACCCGGCGGGCCGTGGCGGCGACCCGGTCCAGCGGGGCAAGGCTGCGGCGGATCACGACCGTTCCGCCGACGCCGACAAGTACGAGCCCGATGACGGTGCCGCCGACGACGAGACCGAGCAGCTTGGCCATCAGCTCGTCGACCTGGTGGGTGGACACGCCCACGATGAGGCGGCGCCCGCCGGGGGCGCTGCGCTCGGTCAGCAGGTAGCTGCCGACGTCGCCGCCGACATCGACCGTGACCGTGTCCATCCCGTCGACCGCCCGGCTGACCGTGGTGACCTGGGCGGTGTCGAGGGTGTCGTAGCCGCCCGACTGGTTGACCACCGCATTCTGCGCGACACCGTTGCGGTCGGTGGCGACGCTGCCGTCCGGGTTGAGCAGCACGACCAGCATGTTCCCCCCGCCGGGGGCTCCGATCGGGCCCCCCCGCGGCTCGAGCCGCCGGTCGTCGTCGTCGGACTCACCCGGTCGACCGTCGGTGCGGCCCAGCGCGCCGGTGAGGTCGCGCTTCAGCTGCTTGGTGAGGTAGCGCTGGGTCTCGAGCACCGTGAGTGCACTGGTCGCCAGCATCACGACCGTGAACAGCGCCAGCACCGAGGCGAGCAGCTTGGCCCGCAGCGTCCACTGCGAGGGAGGGGGCGGCATCCGGTCGACCGCCCGATCAGTCGGCGGGCTTGAGGACGTAACCGACACCGCGCATCGTGTGGATCATCGGGGCGCGCCCGGCATCGATCTTCTTGCGCAGGTAGGAGATGTAGAGCTCGACGACGTTGGCCTGACCACCGAAGTCGTAGTTCCACACCCGGTCGAGGATCTGCGCCTTGCTGAGCACCCGCTTCGGGTTGCGCATCAGGTAGCGCAGCAGCTCGAACTCCGTTGCGGTGAGGTGCACCTGCTCACCCGCGCGGGTCACCTCGTGGCTGTCCTCGTCCATGGTGAGGTCTCCCACGACCAGCAGCGAGCTCGCTTCGTCGACCGAGACGGTGGTGCGGCGCATCAGGGCACGCAACCGTGCGACGACCTCCTCCAGGCTGAACGGCTTGGTGACGTAGTCGTCGCCCCCCGCGGTGAGGCCGGCGACGCGGTCCTCCACCGCATCCTTCGCGGTGAGGAA
The DNA here is from genome assembly GCA_045807225.1 of Ornithinibacter sp. Classification (GTDB taxonomy): domain Bacteria; phylum Actinomycetota; class Actinomycetes; order Actinomycetales; family Dermatophilaceae; genus Fodinibacter. The sequence continues at coordinate 77,585 of JBJMHU010000061.1, forward strand.
CAGGACGGGCACGTTGGGCTCGTCGCGACGCATCCGGCGCAGCACCTCGAGCCCGTCGAAGTCGGGCAGCATCATGTCGAGCACCACGGCATCCGGCCCGAAGTCCTTCGCCGAGCGAACGGCGGCGAGGCCGCTGGCGGCGGTGCGCACCTCCCAGCCCTCGTAGCGCAGGGCCATCGAGAGCAGCTCGGTGAGGTTGGCCTCGTCGTCGACCACCAGTACCCGCACCGGGCTGCCGTCGGGTCGCTGGAGAGCAGGAGCGCTCACGGGTCGGGTCGTCGTCATGGGCTCATCGTGCGCGCAGGCGCTGTTCGGTGTCCATGGGTTGCCTGTGTGGTTCCTGTGAGCGGGCGAGTGCGCCTGCCAGCCGGCCGATGGCCGGGTCACAGCACCACCACAGGGCTGGATCCGATCGTGGAACAGACCGTCCGCGCGCCTCGAGGAGCCACCATGACCGACCGACCCGACGACCGGACGCAGCCCATCTCGACCGGTGCCACGAGCGAGCAGCCGCCGGAGGGCTCCGCGCCCGACAGGTCGGATGCCGCGCGGCCCACTGCCGCGGACGTGCCCGCGTGGGCGAACGCCGCGTGGGAGGGTGACGGCACGGCATCCGCCCGGCCGGTGCCGGTCGCTCCCATGGCGCCGGCCGCGGCGTACGGCCCGTCGGTTGCGCCGGTAACGCCGATGGCGGCGGTGGCGACGGCCCCGGCCCAGCAGTCGTGGCGCTGGCGGGTCAGCGGTGGCCGCGGCCTGGCCGTGGTCGCCCTGGTCGTCGGCCTGGGCCTCGGCGCGGTCGGTGGTGCGGCCGCCACCTACGCGGCCACCCACACCGACGGCACCGGCAGCATCGCCGAGGGCTCCGGCGGCTCCGGTGGCTTCGATCGCGGCGGAACCGGTCGGTTCGACGGCGACGGGGACGACGACTTCGGCCCCGGCGGGCACGGTGGTCCGCCTCCGGGTGGTCAGTTCCCCGACGGCCGGCTACCGGGCGGCGGCCAGCTTCCCGGCGGTGACTCGCCCCAGGACGACGGCACCACCGGTCAGCTGCCCGGCGGAGGCGCCGGCACCGACGCGAACGGCACCTCGCAGGCCACCTGACCGACCGGGCGTCGGGGCGCAACGGTGCGACGGCATCCGCCAGCTCGCTGCTGGCTGCGCAGAACCCCCGGAGAGGGCGGCTCTCCGGGGGTTCGCGCGTCCGCGGGCGGGCGGACGGTCAGGCGGTCTCGAGCCGTGCCTTGAGGGTGGCGAGCTCGTCGGCCAGCTGGGTGGGGAGGGTGTCGCCGAACTTGGCGAACCACTCCTGGATGAGCGGCAGCTCCTTGTTGCGCCACTCGTCGACGTTGACGGCGAGGGCCTTGGCCACCTGCTCCTGGCTCATGTCCAGGCCGGTGGTGTCGATGGAACCCGGGGCGGGCACGAGACCGACCGGGGTCTCGACGGCCTCGGCGGTGCCGTCGAGGCGCTCGACGACCCACTTCAGGACGCGGGCGTTGTCGCCGAAGCCGGGCCACAGGAAGGAGCCGTCCTCGTCGTCCTTGCGGAACCAGTTGACCTGGAAGATCTTCGGCAGCTTGGACTCGTCGTGGGCCTTGCCGATCTCGAGCCAGTGGTTGACGTAGTCGCCGGCGTTGTAGCCGATGAACGGCAGCATCGCCATCGGGTCGCGGCGCACGACGCCGACCGCACCGGTGGCCGCGGCGGTGGTCTCCGAGGAGAGCGTCGCGCCGATGAAGACGCCGTGGGCCCAGTCGCGCGACTCGTAGACCAGCGGCACCGTGGTCTTGCGGCGGCCGCCGAAGAGGATCGCGTCGATCGGAACGCCGTTGGGCTCGTCGTACTCGGGCGCCATCATCGGGCACTGCTTGGCGGGGGTGCAGAAGCGGCTGTTCGGGTGGCTGGAGGGGACGTCGGACTCGGGGGTCCAGTCGTTGCCCTTCCAGTCGATGAGGTGGGCCGGCTTCTCCTTGGTCATGTCCTCCCACCACACGTCGCCGTCGTCGGTGAGGGCGACGTTGGTGAAGATCGAGTTGCCCTTCTCCACCGTGCGCATGGCGTTGGGGTTGGAGTGCATGCCGGTGCCGGGCGCGACGCCGAACAGGCCGAACTCCGGGTTGACGGCGTACAGCCGGCCGTCGGCGCCGAAGCGCATCCAGGCGATGTCGTCACCGACCATCTCGGCCTTCCAGCCGTCCAGCGCCGGCTCGATCATCGCGAGGTTGGTCTTGCCGCAGGCGCTGGGGAACGCACCGGCGATGTAGTGCACCGACCCGGTGGGTGAGGTGAGCTTGAGGATGAGCATGTGCTCGGCCATCCAGCCGTCGTCGCGGGCCATTGCCGAGGCGATCCGCAGCGCGTAGCACTTCTTGCCCAGCAGGGCGTTACCGCCGTAACCGGAGCCGTAGCTCCAGATCTCGCGGGTCTCGGGGAAGTGCGCGATGTACTTGGTCTCGCTGCAGGGCCAGGCGACGTCGGCCTTGCCGTCGGTCAGCGGGAAGCCGACAGAGTGCAGGCCCTTGACGAACTCGGCGCCCTGCTCCTCGATGGCCGTGAGCACCGGGGTGCCGATGCGGGCCATGATCTTCATCGACACCACGACGTAGGCGGAGTCGGTGATCTCGACGCCGTACATCGGCACGTCCGCCTCGATGTGCCCCATGACGAAGGGGATGACGTACATCGTGCGGCCGGTCATGCACCCCTTGTAGAGGTCGGTCATCAGGGCCTTCATCTCGGCCGGCGACTTCCAGTTGTTCGTGAAGCCGGCGTCCTTCTCGTCCTCCGAGCAGATGAAGGTGCGGTCCTCCACCCGGGCGACGTCGCTGGGGTCGGATGCCGCGTAGAAGCTGTTCGGCTTCTTGTCGGGGTTGAGCCGGGTGAACGTGCCGCCGTCGACCAGGCGGGTCGTCAGGAGGTCCCACTCCTCATCGGACCCGTCGACCCAGTGGATCGAGTCGGGGGTGGTGAGCGAGGCGACTTCCTCGACCCAGGCCGCCAGGCCTGGGTGACTGGTCCCTGTGGTGTGCTCCGCCTGCGTGGTCATGGTCGTCCTTCCGCCGGTCTGGCTCAACTGGTCGGCCACCCCTCGCGCGAACCTCGCGAACCGCTCGTGGCGGTGGCTCGGCACCCGCCCGTGGGAGCCTGTCCCCACGGTAGGCCCGTGTACTCGGAGGTAGCCACCGCGGAAGCGCTTACGCCTTATGAGGCTCCTCACAAGGATGGGGCGCTGCTGGAAGTTCTTGCAGGAAGACCGGAAGCGCAGGTCAAAGCGGTGGTCTCCCTTGCGGGCCGGATGCCGGGCGCCTGGCCGGTCGCGGCACCTCGAGGAGTGCTCGGCCTGCGATTTCACCCGGCGACGGGGCTCCGGTAGTCTGCTCTCTCGTTGCGCGCGAGCGTGACGGGCGCCCGTAGCTCAACGGATAGAGCATCTGACTACGGATCAGAAGGTTAGGGGTTCGAATCCCTTCGGGCGCGCTCTGTGTTGAGACAGACGACGGGCCCCCGGCCAGCGGAAACGCTGCCGGGGGCTTACTCGTGCCCGGATGGTGGACGCTTTTCGGGTCGCAAGTGACCCAAAATGTGACCCAAAATGTCGGGTCCGGTCGTCTCCTGGCGGGTCAGGTCGCGAAGCCCGAGACGCTTGGAACAGGGGTCAGAAGGTTGGACGACTTGGCACGACCTGAGCGGACTCAGCCCGACACGCCAGAGCCGCTGATTCCTGATGCAGGAACAGGACCCTGCAGCGTGCAGAGTGGTGAGCAAGAT
>JBJMHU010000062.1:0-27077 GCA_045807225.1 Ornithinibacter sp.
CATGCCGTCGAGCTGTCCGGCGCGCACGGTCGTGCCCCGCGGCTGACCTTCGTCGGCACGGCGTCCGGCGACCCCCGGCTCATGAACTACTGGGCGCAGGAGGCCGGCCGGGTGGCGGGGTTCGACGTCACCTGCCTCGACCTCTTCCCGATGCCGAACCTCGACGACGTGCCCGGGCACCTGCTCGAGGCCGACGTGGTCTGGGTCAACGGCGGGTCGGTCGCCAACCTGCTCGCCGTCTGGGACGTGCACGACCTGCGCCCGGCGATGCGCGCCGCGTGGGAGGCCGGGGTGGTGCTCAGCGGTGTGTCCGCCGGGTCGATCTGCTGGTACCTCGGCGGGACCACCGACTCCTTCGGCCCCGAGCTGCGGGCCGTCACCAACGGGCTGGGGTTGCTCCCCTACGGCAGCGGCGTGCACTACGACTCCGAGGAGAGCCGCCGACCCACGGTGCACCGGCTGGTCTCCGACGGCACCCTGCCCGAGACGCACTGCACCGACGACGGCGTCGGCCTGGTCTACCGCCACACCGAGCTGGTCGAGGCGGTCAGCGAGCTCGGCGGCAAGGGCGCCTACCGGGTGACGCGCGACCCAGGCAGTGACGACGGCGCCAGCGAGGAGCGCATGGAGCCCCGCCGCCTCCCCTCCCCCTGACCTTCAGGGGCGGGGGGTCTGCACGCTCACGACGCGGTCCTGCGCTGCCGAGACGCGGGCGGCGTCGATGACGGCGAGGGTGTGCACGGCATCCCAGGGGTCGACCGGCATGGCGGCCTGGGGGTCGCCGGACGCCACCGCCGCGGCCACCGTGCGGTAGAGGTCGGCCTGCCCGGTTGCGGCCCGCTCGACCGGCTCCCGCGAGTCGCCGCGGTAGAGCCAGCCGCTGTGCGCGGCATCGGCGTCGGCCTGACCGGCCCACACGTGCACCTCGCCGGTGAAGTCCGCCATGACGTAGGCCGCCTGCGTCCCCAGGAGCCGCACCCGCGGGCCGGGTGCACCGGACAGCGAGGTCGCCCCCAGGTGCGACACCACCCCGCCGGCGTGCCGGCAGACGAGGAACGCGTCGTCCTCGGCCGGGGTGGTGCGTGCGTCCACGGTCGCGAACACCGTTGTCACCGGCCCGAACAGCTGGACGGCGGCGTCGACGAGGTGGCTGTGCAGGTCGAGCAGGATGCCACCGCCCTCGCTGGGGGCGGCGTTCTCCCGCCAGCGGTCCTTGGGCACCGGTCGCCACCGCTCCCAGCGCATCTCGTAGCGGAACGGCTCCCCCACCAGTCCCTCGGCCACCACCCGCGCGACCGTCGCCTGCTCGGCGTCGTAGCGCCGGTTCTGGAAGACGGTGAGCGCGACGCCGGATGCCGCGGCATACCTCACCACGTCGGCCGCGGACTGCGCATCGACCGCCAACGGCTTGTCGACGACGCAGGCCACCCCGGCGTCCACGACGGCCCGCACCTGTTCGGCGTGCCCGCCGCTGGGGGTTGCCAACACCACGACGTCGAGCCCGGGCACCGTGAGCAGCTCGTCGAGCCCGGGCACCACCTCGACCCCGGGGATCTCGTCACGGGCGGCGGCCGCCCGCTCCGCGTTGTGCGTGGAGACCGCCACCACCTCGCAGCCCGCCTCGGCGAGCAGGGGCGCATGGATGTCCCGCCCGGCGAACCCGTACCCGGCCAGCGCGACGCGTGTCATGCGCGACAGCCTAGGGCGCGCCATGCCGCGACGCCCCACCACGTCTAGCGCTCCGCCACCGCGCTCACCGGCGTCTCGCTGACGGGCGCCTCGTGGTCGGCCGGCAGGTGCCGCGGCCACCAGATCGGCGCGCCGATGTCGTACGCCGACGCGGGCACGAGCAGCGAGCGCACCACGAAGGTGTCGAGGAGAACGCCGAAGCCGACGATGAAGGCGATCTGCACCAGGAACACCAGGGGCAGCACGGCCAGCGCCGAGAAGGTCGCTGCCAACACGATGCCCGCACTGGTGATGACGCCACCGGTGACCGCCAGCCCGACCAGGATGCCGGGCCGCGTGCCCCGGGTCTTGGACTCCTCGCGCACCCGGGTCATCAGGAAGATCGAGTAGTCGATGCCGAGCGCCACGAGGAAGACGAACCCGTAGAGCACGATCGAGGGGTCGCTGCTCGCGAACCCGAACACGTGCTGGAAGACCAGGGCGGAGATGCCGATGGTCGCCGCGAACGACACCACGTTGGCGGCCACCAGCAGCAGGGGGGCGACGATCGAGCGGAGCAGCAGCGCGAGCACCAGGAAGATGACGAGCAGGATCGTCGGCACGATGACCCGCAGGTCGCGCCCGCTCGCCTCGTGCACGTCGAGGTTGGTCGCGGCGTTGCCACCGACCAGGGCGTCGGTGCTGACGGCGTCGAGGTCGGAGCGCAGCCGGTTGACGGTGTCCTCGGCCTCGGGGCTGTCTGAGGCGGCCTTGGTCGTGGCCTGCACCAGGACGTTGCCGTCGACCACCTTCGGCGGCACCGGCGGCTGGCCGGGCTGCGGGGGCACCAGGCCGATGAAGGCGCTGTCGATGCCCGGGTCCTCGGTGACGACCGCGAGGGCGGCCTCCGCCTGGGCCTGCGGCACGATGATCTGCACCGGCGTCGCGGAGCCGGCCGGGAAGTGCTCGCCGATGACGCGCTGGGCGACGATCGAGTCGGTGTCGTCGAGGAACGTCTCGTCGATGGTGGCTCCGTCGGCCTTGAAGGTCGGCGCGAACGCCGCCGCGACGAGCAGCAGGGCCAGCGTGATGACCCAGGTGCGCCGCGGGTGCCGCCCGACGAGGTCGGCGACCCGGCCCCAGATGCCCTTGGTGCCGACGACGTCTTCCGCGTGCACGTGGTCGAGCTTCGGCGCGAAGGGCCAGAACGCCTGGCGGCCGAACAGCAGCAGGACCGCGGGCAGGAAGGTGAGCGACGCCAGCAGGGCACCGGCGATGCCGAGCGCGCCGACCGGGCCCAGGCCCGAGGTGCTGCGCAGCTCGGCGAGCAGCAGGCAGAGCAGGCCGAGGATGACGGTCGCGGCCGACGCCACGATCGGCTCGACCGATCCGCGCCAGGCGCGCTTGAGCGCGACCCAGGAGTTCGGCTGGTCGTGCAGCTCCTCCTTGAAGCGGCTGACGAGCAGCAGCGCGTAGTCGGTGGAGGCCCCCACGACGAGGATGAAGAGGATGCCCTGCGACTGGCCCGACAGCGTGATGACGTCGTTGAGCGCGAGCTGGTAGACCACCAACGAGGCCGCGCTGAGCCCGAACACGGCGCTGAGCAGCACCGCGAACGGCAGGATCGGGCTGCGGTAGACGATGAGCAGAATGACCAGGACCACGAGCAGGGCGACGCCGAGCAGGATGCCGTCGATACCGGCGAAGGCGGCGGCGAAGTCGGCGATCAGCCCGCCGGGGCCGCCCACGTAGCCGTTCAACCCCAGTGGAACCAGCGTCTTCTGGATCTCGGCGCGCATCGCCTCGGCGCCCTCGACCAGCGCCGAGGTGTCGCCGCTGGCCTCGGTGCCCTTCGTGGCGTCGAGCGGCACCGACACCAGGGCGGCCTTGCCGTCCTGCGAGGGGATCGGCACGATCGGCTGCCCCGGCACGAGGTAGTCGCCGAGCGTCGCGCCCTCACCCATCGCGGGCAGGGCGAGGTCCGGGATGCCGGTGGCGAACTCGGAGACCGCCGTGAGGTCCTGCGGGGTCATCGCCGCGCCGTCCTCGCGCTCGACCACCACGAGGTAGGGCAGCGTGTCGCTGTCGTTGAAGGTCGCCACGGCGTTGCTGACGAGGGTCGACTCGGCGCCCTTGGGCAGGAAGGTGGAGTTGTCGTTGGACTGGACCCCGGCGAGCTTGCCCTGAGCGCCGCCGCCCAGGCCACCGATGACGAGCCAGGCCAGGACGACCAGGAGCGCGCCCCAGATGGCGATGCGGGGGCGCCGCGCGCTGGTGCGGGCGTCGTCCGGGGTCACGTCGGGCTGCGTGCTCATGGGCCGAAGCCTAGGGTTCGGGCCCGACGAGGCACAGCGCGGGTCAGCGCCCAAGGCCGCGTACCGTTGGGCGCATGCGTTTCGTGCACCTCGGCTTCGCGCCCGACCTCGTCGACTACGAGCAGGGCTGGCAGACCCAGCGCGAGGTGCACGCCCAGGTCGTCGACGGCGCCCTGCCCGACACCACGCTCCTGCTCGAGCACGCCGCGGTCTACACCGCCGGCAAGCGCACCGAGCCGCACGAGCGCCCCACCGACGGCACCCCCGTCATCGACGTCGACCGCGGCGGCAAGATCACCTGGCACGGCCCGGGCCAGGTGGTCGGCTACCCGATCGTGCGCCTGACCCAGGTGCCCATCGACGTCGTCGCCCACGTGCGACGGCTGGAGGACGTCATGATCCGGGTCTGCCGCGACTTCGGTGTGGAGACGGTGCGGGTCGAGGGCCGCAGCGGGGTGTGGGTGCTGGCCGACGACCGCGGCCCGGACCGCAAGCTCGGCGCCATCGGCGTGCGGGTCAGCCGCCGGGTCACCATGCACGGCTTCGCCCTCAACTGCGACGCCGACCTGTCCTGGGCCGACGCGATCATCCCGTGTGGCATCGCGGATGCCGGGGTGTCGTCGCTGACCCTCGAGGCCGGGCGCCCCATCGGCGTGCAGGACGTGCTCCCCTACGTCGAGAAGCACCTCACCGACGTGCTGGGCTGAGCCCGCGCGCGGTGGCGTCTGGCTGGCGCACGGCATCCGAACCCCTGTCGCAGGATTCGGGCGTGTCGAGGTCCCGGCGTAGGCTGTCGCGGGTGACTGTCGCACCCGAGGGACGCCGCATGCTGAGGGTCGAGGCGCGCAACGCGCAGACCCCGATCGAGCGCAAGCCGGAGTGGATCCGCACCACCGCGAAGATGGGCCCGGAGTTCACCCAGATCTCCGCCATGGTCAAGGGCGAGGGCCTGCACACCGTGTGCCAGGAGGCCGGCTGCCCCAACATCTTCGAGTGCTGGGAGGACCGCGAGGCCACCTTCCTCATCGGCGGAGACACCTGCACCCGGCGCTGCGACTTCTGCGACATCGCCACCGGCCGTCCCCAGCCGCTCGACCTCGACGAGCCGCGCCGGGTCGCCGAGTCGGTGCGCTCGATGGGCCTTCGCTACTCCACCGTGACCGGCGTGGCGCGAGACGACCGGCCCGACGGCGCCGCCGGGCTCTATGCCGAGACGATCCACCAGATCCACGCGCTCAACCCCAACACCGGCGTCGAGATCCTCCCGCCCGACTTCGGCGCCGTGCCCGAGCTGGTCGGCCAGGTCTTTGACGCCCGCCCCGAGGTGTTCGCGCACAACCTCGAGACGGTGCCGCGCGTCTTCAAGCGGATCCGCCCGGCCTTCACTTACGACAAGTCGCTGCGCGTGCTCACCATGGCCCGCGACGCCGAGCTGGTCACGAAGAGCAACCTCATCCTCGGCATGGGCGAGGAGGACTCCGAGATCGAGGAGGCCATCCGCGACCTGCACCACGCGGGCTGCGACATCCTCACCATCACCCAGTACCTGCGACCCTCCCCCAAGCACCACCCGATCGACCGGTGGGTCAAGCCCGAGGAGTTCGTGCACTGGTCCGACGTCGCCACCGACCTCGGCTTCAAGGGAGTCATGGCCGGCCCGCTGGTGCGCAGCTCCTACCGCGCCGGGCGGCTGTGGGCCACCGCGATGGCCAAGTGGGGACGCCCCATCCCGCAGCACCTGTCGCACCTCACGGCGGCGGCCGCCGACCCGGCCCGCCAGGAGGCGGCGTCGTTGGTGGCCCGCGCGGCGCGCACCGTATCCTGATCACCTCAGCCCGCGGCATCCCCCGGGCACTGCCCCACTGATCCAGGAGCTCGACCTCCCGTGTCCGACCAGCCCGAGGCCAAGACCGGCCGCATCGCGCAGATCCGCCAGGCCTACACGGCCATCAAGAACCTCGACCCCAAGCTCGGGTGGTGGATGCTCGGTGCCGCGCTCGCGGCGGCGGCCGTCGTCATCGGCATCGGAGCCCTCTTCGGCGGGTTCTGGGTCTGGTACGCCGTCATCATGGCCATCCCGACCGCGCTGCTCGCGGCCGTCGTCGTGATGAACCGTCGCGGCAACACCGCCATGTACCGCGCCCTCGAGGGCCAGCCCGGCGCCGCCGGCGCCACCCTCACCGGGCTGGGCAAGCGCGGCTGGTACGCCGGTCAGGAGCCGGTCGCCATCGAGGGTGCTCGTGGCACCCGCCCCAGCGACATGGTGGATGCCGCGATGGTGTTCCGCGCGCTGGGCCGCCCGGGCATCGTGCTGATCGGCGAGGGCCCCACGGCCCGGGTCACCAAGCTGCTCAAGCAGGAGGAGAAGAAGGTGACCCGCGTGGCGCCCGGCGTGCCGGTGCACCTGTGGGTGGTCGGTGACGGCGAGGGCCAGGTGCCGATCAAGAAGGTCTCGAGCAAGCTGACCCGGATGCGGCCCGTGCTCACCAAGGAGGAGACCTCGGTGGTCAACAAGCGCCTGAAGTCCCTCGGCGGCATGCGGCCCCCCATCCCCAAGGGCATCGACCCCACCCGCGCCCGCGTCGACCGCAAGGCGATGCGCGGGAAGTAGCCGTCACAGGCGCACGATGCGGGTGCCGGCGGCGACGTCATGGAACCCGCGCCCGTCGCGCGAGGTGAGCACGGCCGGAAGGACGAGGCACAGCAGCAGCGTGCGGACGAAGACCTGCAGGGAGAACGCTCCCGGCCGCACCTTCCACACCTGCAGGCCGAACAGCCGGTGCCCGATGGTGGCCCCCCCGGTGAGCGCGAGCAGCAGCACGGTGTAGACCGCGAACACCCCCAGCGGGATGAGGGCGGGCGCCCCGCCGCTCGTGGTGTCGATGCGCAGCACCAGCACCACGACGAGCTGGGCGATGACCCAGTCGACGAGCAGGGCACCGAAGCGGCGCAGGAAGGTGGGGGTCTGCGGGCCGCTGGCCTCGTCGGCGGAGGCGGGCGGCATCCCGGGGTCGGTGGGTGCGGGATCGGCGGGCGCTGGCACCACGACACTGTATGCCGGGTGCTCTCCTCCACCGTGGCCGGCCGGTGCCGCCCGGGACCGGGCGGGCGAGCGCCCACGTCTCACCTGGCGTCCGCCTGTCGGGCGCCGCGTCTCACGTACCGATACGGTGGGCTGCGTTACACCGGCGAAACATCCGGGTCACGGTCGGGAAACCGCTTCTCCCTAGTGTCGTCGTAAAGCCCCAGGGCTGGCTCCCCCATAGCCCCTTGTCCCGCACCAGGAGGTTCAATTCGTGTCCAGCTCTGCTGAGGACGGTTTCAAGCAGCTCACTTCCCCGGAGGAGGTGCTCGCCTACATCAAGGACCAGGACGTCAAGTTCGTCGACGTCCGGTTCTGCGACCTGCCGGGCGTCATGCAGCACTTCAACGTGCCGGCGCAGACGGTCGACATCGACTTCTTCACCAACGGCCAGATGTTCGACGGCTCGTCGATCCGCGGCTTCCAGGCGATCCACGAGTCCGACATGAAGCTCGTGCCCGACCCGAAGAGCGCCTACCTCGACCCCTTCCGGGCCGAGAAGACGCTCATCATGAACTTCTCGATCGTCGACCCGTTCACCGGCGAGCCCTACAGCCGCGACCCCCGCAACATCGCGGCCAAGGCCGAGGCCTACCTCGCCTCCACCGGCATCGCCGACACCGCCTACTTCGGCGCGGAGGCGGAGTTCTACGTCTTCGACGACGTGCGCTTCGAGACCAAGCAGAACGCCAGCTACTACTACATCGACTCCGTCGAGGCGGCCTGGAACACCGGCCGCGCCGAGGAGGGTGGCAACCGCGGCTACAAGACCCGCTACAAGGGTGGCTACTTCCCCGTGCCGCCGGTCGACCACTTCGCCGACACCCGGGACAAGATCTGCCTCAACCTCGCCGACGTGGGCCTCGCGGTCGAGCGCAGCCACCACGAGGTGGGCACCGCCGGCCAGCAGGAGATCAACTACCGCTTCAACACGCTGCTGCAGAGCGGCGACGACATGATGAAGTTCAAGTACGTCGTCAAGAACACCGTGTGGGAGATGGGCAAGACCGCCACGTTCATGCCGAAGCCGATCTTCGGCGACAACGGATCGGGCATGCACACCCACCAGTCGCTGTGGAAGAACGGCGAGCCGCTCTTCTACGACGAGCGCGGCTACGGCGGGCTGTCCGACCTGGCCCGCTGGTACATCGGTGGGCTGCTCAAGCACGCGCCGGCGCTGCTGGCCTTCACCAACCCGACGGTGAACTCCTACCACCGCCTGGTGCCCGGCTACGAGGCCCCGGTGAACCTGGTCTACTCCGCCCGCAACCGCTCCGCCTGCGTACGCATCCCCATCGCCGGCGACAGCCCCAAGGCGAAGCGCATCGAGTTCCGCATCCCCGACCCCTCGTCGAACCCGTACCTGTGCTTCGCCGCGCAGCTGATGGCGGGCCTGGACGGCATCAAGAACCGCATCGAGCCCCCGGAGCCGGTCGACAAGGACCTCTACGAGCTGCCGCCGGAGGAGCACGAGGCCATCGCCCAGGTGCCCGGCTCGCTGCCCGAGGTGCTGCTGGCCCTCGAGGCCGACCACGAGTTCCTGCTCGAGGGTGACGTCTTCACGACCGACCTCATCGAGACCTGGGTCGAGTGGAAGCGCAAGAACGAGGTCGACCCGATCCGCTTCCGCCCGCACCCGCACGAGTTCGAGATGTACTTCGACATCTGATTGAGGCACATCTCTGACCTGCGCTGAGGGGCCCGAGAGCTGGACTGACCTGCGGCTTCACGCATCAGGCGTTCCCGCTGGTTCCTGGCGATTCCCAGCGGTCTGCTACATCAGTGCTCCATGAACGCTACGTGCCGAGACCCCCGGAGGCCCCACCTCCGGGGGTCTCGACGCACACCGCTCCTGGGGATGTCCGGTGCGCCCGCTGTCCCCGACCTTCTGCGGCTCACTCCCTGTCGGGTGGGGCCGTGGGGACTGTCCCGCCCGGTCCTCCCGACCACGGGCATGACGTACAGGCCCTGGTCGAGGGGCTCGGGGACGTTCACCCACGTCGGGCCGTGCTGCCTCGCGTTGGTGCCCGCGGGTGGGGGCTGGTGGGCCCTGGTCGGCTGGGGTTGCCGGGTGTCACCGCCAAGGCGCGTCAGAGTCGGCCCGCGTATCCGCGGGCTTCGTGGACACGGGTCTCGCGGAGGAGGACTCTGGCTGCGTACGGTTGACGGCATCGTTGACCCGGAGGGGAGCATCATGTGGTGGGTCTGGGCCCTACTTCTGATCGGCCTGCTGGTTGCTGCCGTCGTGGCGCTCCAACGGCGGGGACCCACCGGGCAAATGTCGAAAGAGGAATGGCGGGACAAGCACAAAAGGCCTGACTCGTTCAGTGGTGGCGGCGGATACGGCGGCGGCGACGGGGGCATGTAGCGGCCAACGTAGGCAACCGTCGACCAGCGCGTGCCGTCCCCTCGCATCTGCGCCTCACCGCCCGGCGCGTCCCAGTGCGCCCGCGGCACGCGTGGGGTGCCGACCACGGACAGCTCGGGGACGAGTAGACCTCACCGGGACCCCACCTCCCATCCCCGTGGATGCGCGACCCTTGGCTCTTGCACACCAGTGGTGACAGTCCCTGGATGACACCGCGGCGGATGTGGTGACCGGGTGCGCGGGATCGCGGGTCCAAGTTGTCGTCCAGCTCCCCGGGCAGCAGCAGGTGATCCCGCGCCAGCTTCGCCCGGGTCACCCACCCCACCGGGCGGTGCGGGTCATGACTCCCGCCACGGCTTCTCCCTACCTGTGACCGTTGATCCACGCGGAGCTGGTGCGCCTCGCCCCACCGGGCCAGCGCCACGTCCAGGTCCGACAGTCCTTCCCTCTACGGCAAGAGGGGCCGTCGTCGCACCCAACCCCACACTTTCGGAGGGCTGGCTCTGCGCGAACTATGCTGCGCCCCAAGGACGCTTCAAGACGCCGCGCGCCACCGCCGTCGCATGACGACCAACAGGGCCAGCGCGACGAGCACGACGAGCACCCCGACCCCGACGGCGGTGACGGATGCCGGTGTTGCGTCGGCCGCAGCGCGCTCGCCCCGGCTCGCGGCGACTGCACCGGCGGCAGCGACGGCCGCTGGGCCCCCAGGTGCTGCGGCAGGGTCGGCCGTGGGGACCGCCGCGCCCGAGTCCACGGGGGTTGCCGCGCAGTGGGCCGTCGAGGTGACCGCCCGCACCACCGACCGGCCCCGGGGCAGCACGTCGTCGACCGTCACCGCCAGCAGCTCGCGGATCGGCACGTGCAGTCGCAGCGATCGGGTCTGCCCCGGGTCGAGCACGACGTCGTCACCCGGCAGGTGGAAGCGCAGCCGCGTGCTGCTGCGCGCGTTGTCGAGCAGGACGGGAACCGAGACGTCGCGGCAGTCGACCACGCCGAACACCGCTCGCGGGTCGAGCACCACCCAGCCGCAGGCCTGCCTGTTCAGCCGCGCCACCGTGCCCCGGCCCTCCACGCTGACCTCCACTGCGGTCCAGCCGTTGGCGACGATGGGCACGTCGACGGGAGCGACGGCACCGGCATCCACCTCGACCGTCTTGGTGGCCACGAGGCCGGTGGGGTCGCCGAGCGACCAGCGGAACCGGGTCGCCGTGCGCGACGTGCGGTTGTCGAGCAGCACGCCCATCCGGAGGGTGGCGCAGTCGCTCGGGCCGAAGATGGCACCGGGAGCGTTTCCGCAGGTGCTCTGCCAGTTCGCGTCCCGGCCGCCGGGGAGGTGCACGGTCACGGTGGTGCGCGCGTCGTTCCGCACCGGCAGCTCGACCGTCCGGGTCGCCCCTGCCGCCACGTCGACGTCGACCCGCGCGTCCTGGCCCGAGTAGGGCGCGTGCAGTGGGCGGACGAACGCGGCGGTGTAGCCGAAGCGTACGGCTCGGGTGGAACCCGTGTTGTCCAGCCGGATCCCCACCCGCAACCGGTCGCAGTCGAACGTGCCCAGCTCGGCGAACGCCGACCGACCCGTCGCGACGTCGACGGCCAGTGGCCGCGTCGAGCTCTCGGGGATCGGGTAGTCCGAAGCCCTCGCGGAGGGCACCAGCGCCAGCAGCAGGCACGCCAGCACCGCCCAGCACGCGGCTCGAGCTCCTTGACGCGCGCCTGCGTGCATCACCCACCACCGTCGTGGTCTCGGCCCGGCTACCTGCCGCCATCGTCCTCCCGCACGCCACCCGTGGCAATCACCGGGATCCGGACCGTCAGCCGCCCGTCGTCAGGCCTGGGCCGTCGGCTCCTCGGCCCGGAGCAGGCGCGCAACCCGGTCGACGAGCTCGTCGATGTCGAACGGCTTCTGCAGGAAGTCGGTTCGGGCGCCGGGCACGTCGAGGTCGAGCTCGTCGGCGGCACTGCCCGAGACGAAGAGCACCCGCAGCCCGGGGCGGGAGGCCGCGACCTGGCGCGCGAGGTCGGCGCCGTTGCCCCCGGGGATCGCCACGTCGGTCACGACCAGGTCGAAGTCGGCCGCCTCGCACGCGGCCTGCGCCGCCTGGAGCGTCTCGGCGGCCGTGATGCGGTGGCCCGCCGCGCCGAGCACTCGGCTCAGCAACACCCGCAGTGCCGCGAAGTCCTCGACGACGAGGATGGCGGCGGAGTCGGCCCCCCCGCCCGGTGCCTGATCGGTCATGGCCGCCCTTCCCGGTCGGAGCCGCTGTCCTCCCGCAGGCGCCCCCGGGACACCTCGTCGAGCAGTGCGAGCACGACCTCGACGTCGAGCGGCTTGGTGATGAAGCGGTCTGCGCCGGCCTGCACGAGCCGGTCAGCCAGCCCCGGGGACGCGTCGGCGCTCAGGACCACCACGGGGATGTCCTTGGTGTCGTCGCGTCGCTTCAGCGCCAGCAGCACCTCGCCACCGAACTGGTCGGGCAGGTGCAGGTCGAGCAGCACCAGGTCAGGGTGGTGGGTGCGGGCCAGCTCGACACCCAGCCGCCCCAGCGATGCGTGGATCAGCCTCCATCCGGGCCGCAGCGCGAGCAGGTGCTCGACCACCTGGACGTTGGGCTCGTTGTCCTCCACGTAGAGCAGGGTGGCCGTGCCCGCGCGGGTCGCCCCGGCCCCACCGACGCGGGGGCGGGTGGTCACGGCGGCGGCCCTCCGGGCCTGCAGCTCGGGACCGCCTGCACGCGCGGGGAGGCTGACGGTGAAGGTGGCCCCGTGCCCGGGGGTCGAGCTGACGCCCAGCGTCCCGCCCATCAGCTCGGCGAGCGAGCGGGTCAGGGCCAGGCCGATGCCGGCGCCCTCGACCTGGGTGCTCTCGGCACCCAGCCGGTCGAAGGGCTCGAAGAGGCGTCGATGCAGCTCGGGTGCGATCCCCGGTCCCTCGTCGCGGACGCTGAGCCGCACCACGTCGGTGTCGAGCACCCAGCTGACCCAGACGTGCCCTCCGTCCTTGTTGTACTTGATGGCGTTCGACAGCACGTTGAGCAAAATCTGCCGGACCCGTTGTCGGTCGGCCAGCACGAGCACACCCGGGGCGCCGACCGCCGGTAGCAGCGTGACGTTCCCCGCGGCGGCGAGCGGCGCCATCAGCTGCACGGTCTCGTCGACCAGTGCGGCCAGATCGATCGGCTCGAGGCTGAGCGACATCTCGCCCGCCTCGATGCGTGAGGTGTCGAGCACGTCGTTGATGAGCTCGAGCAGGTGCTGACCACCGGTGAGCACGTACGACACCGCCTCGGCGTGCTCGGTGCCCGCGAGCTGCCGGCTGAGCAGCTGGCCGAACCCCAGCACGGCGTTGAGGGGGGTGCGCAGCTCGTGGCTCATCCGCGACAGGAAGTGGTTCTTGGTGTCGTTGGCCGCCCGAGCGGCGGCCTCGGCGTCGCGCAGTGCCTCGGCCACGAGCACCCGGGCCGTGACGTCCTCCATCGTGATCACGGTGCGCTGCGGCGGGCCGTCGGGCACCTGCACCGGCGTGGCCACCACGTGCACCCAGACCACCTGCCCGTCGGAGGTGAGCAGGCGGTGCTCCGATGCCGCGGACAGACCTCGCAGCGCGTCGGCCAGGAACCCCTCCTCGACGGCAGTGCGGTCGTCAGGATGTACGTGGGCCAGGACGACGGCATGGTCCATGTCGGTCGCGGCCTTGTCGCCGAACCCGATCAGGTGCTGGGCCTTGGGGCTCACGTAGAGGTACTCGGTCGGGTGCAGCTGAAGCAGGATGAAGACGAGGTCGACGCTCTCGGTGATCTGGCGCAGGCGCGCCTCGCTCTCGGCGGACGCCGCCTCGAGGGCCCGCTGCTCGCTGACGTCGCGGATCGCCGCGATCACCCATCCGGGCTCGCCGGCCAGCCACGGCACGAGGCTGACCTCGACCGGGATCTCGGAGCCGTCGCGGTGCCGGGCCACCAGGGCCAGCCCCGAGCCCATCGAGCGCACCCGTGGTTGGGCGTTGAAGTCGGCCCGGTGGCGCACGTGGGCAACCCGCAGCGCCTCCGGCAGGAGCAGCTCGACCTCGGCCCCGAGCAGCTCGTCGCGGTCGTACCCGAACAGCTCCGCGACCCGATCGTTGAGCTGGGCGATGCGGCCGTTCGGCTCGACACAGACCAGGGCGTCGGGAGCCGCCTCGAGCAGCGCTGCGAGGCGGAGGTCGAACAGGCTGTCGGCCGGTTCGCTCGTGGACGAGGACGGTAGCGACAGTGCCATCTCGTCCTCCCCTCAGGCGGGGCCGCGTCGTGCCGGACGTCGTCCAGCCGCAGCTTGACCTCACCGTATCCCGTACCAGCCGGTGCCCGCCGAGCCTTCGGTGGTCCTGCCGGGCGGGTGTGCGTGTGGTACGACTGAGCGGTGACCGCCTGACGGCGGTCCCGGGCGCCAGGAGCGGCAGGGTGACGGTGGAGCCGGATGACGACGGGCGGCGCGAGAGCATCGCGCCGGTCGTCGATGCCGTGATCGAGGTCGACGCCGGCGGTCACATCGAGGGCGTCGACGCCGGGGCCGAGCAGCTCTTCGGCTGGCCGGCGCAGGACCTGCTCGGCTGCCCGATCGACGTGCTGGTCGCCGACCGCGTCACCGACCCGGGCCCGCGCCCGGCCGGTGTCGACCTGTTGTTGTCCGCCCGTCGCCGCAGCGGATCACCGTTCCCCGCCGAGGTGAGCCTCGGCCCGACCGCCGGCGGCGACGCGGGGCAGCGGGTCGCCCTCACGATTCGCGAGCGCACGCCACCGCTCGAAGGCGAGTCCGCGGTCGGGGCCCCGGAGGGGGGCAGGGGCCGCGCAGCCACCGCACCGGCCGCCGCGACCGTCGAGCTCTCCACCATCGCGCACGACCTCAACAACGTCATCAGCGTCATGCTGATCTACAGCGAGCTCATCGAACGTGCGGTCAAGGGCCGCTCGATGGACGAGTACCTCGGCCAGATCCGAGCTGCGGCCGAGCACGGCGCCACGCTGACCGGGCAGCTCCGGCAGGTCGCGCACCACCCGGCCCACGACTCAGGGGGCCCCCCGGTCGCCGCCGAGTCGACCTCCCCGCGCCTCGACGAGGACCTGCTGATGCAGGCCATCCACCGCTACCTGGGCCGGCAGGCCACGCCGGGATCGATCGGGGTGGTGGTCGTCGACGACCACCGCCTGTTCGCGGAGGGCCTGACCCGGCTGCTCGACGTGGAGGACGACATCGAGGTGCTGGGTTCGGGCGCCACGGGACGTGAGGCGGTGGGGCTCGTGGAGCGCCTCCGCCCGCGGGTGCTGCTGCTCGACTTCGACATGCCCGAGGGCAACGGCGTGGTGACGGCCAGCGAGATCAAGGCGCGGTGGCCCCAGACGATGATCGTGATGATCTCCGGCTCCACCGACGACGGCCTGCTGCTGCGAGCGATCGACGCCGGCTGCTCCGGCTACCTCACCAAGGACCGCGCCGCCTCCGACGTGGCCAGCGCCGTGCGCAGGGTTGCCGCCGGTGAGGCCCTGCTCTCTCCGGCCGCCATGGCCCGCCTGCTGCCCCGGCTGCCGAAGTCCGACCGCGGGATGGGGTCCGACCTCACCGAGCGCCAGCTGCAGGTGCTGGCGATGCTGGCCCGCGGAGGCACGAACAAGAGCGTCGCCATCGCGTTGTCCTGCAGCCCGGAGGTCGCGCGGGAGGAGATCGACGGCGTCATCAGCACGCTGGGGGCCCACTCGACGCTGGAGGCGGTGGCGACGGCCATCCGCGAGGGCGTCATCGAGTACAACTCCCCGTTCTGAGCCCGGCTGACCAAGCCCTCCGCGTGAACGGAAGGCACGCCGTCGCCTAGCCTCCCTCCATGGGGTCCGACCCACGCCGCCTCGACGGGCTGCGCGCCGACGAACAGGTCGCAGCCCGCCTCGTCGAGCGCGCGACCGGCGCGACGGCCCGAGCCCACGACATCGGCCGGCGTCAGGGCGCCTACGACGTGCACCTCACCTACCCCAGCGGGCGCACCGCCGCCCTCGAGGTCACCACCCACGCAGGGGCGGCCACACGCAACGGGATGGTTCTGCTGGGCCGAGAACGCCTCTCCCGCAACAGAACTCGGCCACGGCCGAGCGGTGGGCCGCTACCCGCCGACCGCGTGCTCACCGCACTGCCCGATGCTGTGAGCGACCTGCTCGCCGAACCGCACGTGGCGCGGCGGGCCGCCAAGGTGGCCGGAGCCGGCCGGGTCGACGAACGGCACCTGTTCGTCGGGGTCGCCGAGGGCGGCCTGCCCCAGCCGCTCTACGAGCGGTTGAGTGCTCCCCTGGGCGCACTGCCCACCGAGCCGCCGCTGGTGCCCGATGGGCTCACCCACCTGTGGCTCAGCACCGAGTGGCGAGGGTCACCACTTCTCGCGTGGGACCGCGTCGGGGGCTGGGTCGCCCACCAGGTCTGAGACGTGGGCTTGGTCAGAACCCGCCGAAGTCGCCGCCACCGAAGTCGCCCCCGCCGCCGCCCCAGTCGCCGCCACCACTGCCCCACTCGCCCCCGGCGTCCGTGTTCGAGGTGTCGGACGCGAACCCGGCGTCGCCCGATCCAGCGTCTCCCGCGTCGCCCCCGGCGTCGGTGCCGCCGTCGCCGGAGTCGGTCCCTGGGTCTCCGCCGGTGTCACCGGCCTCCTGCGCCTCGGGGCTGGTGTCGTAGCCGTCGAAGAGCATGTTGGCCACGGCCGAGCCGACCACCACGCCGGCGATCGTCCCCATCATCGAACCGGCGAACATCCCACCCATCCCCATGCCTGCGCCGGCCGAGCCGCGCGAGAAGGCGTTCTGGAGCGTGCCCGGCTGGCGCATCTCGGCGCGGGTGGCCGCGCGCGCCAGGTCGGCGGGCTCGGCCGACGTGCCCGCCTCCCCGGGGGAGGCGTTGGACAGCTCACGCAACAGCTGCTGGCGCTGCTCCGGGGTCAGCTTCGCGAAGGCCTCGGCGTGCAGGGCCTCGAGCTGCTCGGGCGGGGCCGTGCGCAGCAGGTAGCGGTAGCGGGCGAGGGCACGCTCATCCTCACTGGCCCGGGGCCTGGGCGGGGTGGCCGCCGAGCGCGGGTTGCTCGCGTCGCCCCACCCGACGCGCTGCTGGTTCTGCTCGGTCTGCGGAGTGCGGCCCAGGAGCCGGTCGAGAAAGCCCATCGCTGGTTGTCCCCTGTCGTCGGTGGCCCCCGGTGGGAGGCCGTCACTGGGCCAACGGTGTCACCCCGTCGTCCCGTTCCGGGCATTGGACACCGACGAGCCGGACCGACCGAGACGATGACGCGGGGGCGGCGCCCAAGCCCGGCGGAACGCCGGGCGCATCTGGTGAGGACAGACTTGCATTGAGTGGGCTCTGCGGTGCAAAATTGAGTCACATCCACTCAAGGAACCGGGGCGCCGCCCCTCGATCTCTCAAGGAGGACCTCATGGCCACCGCATTCGACCCCTTCCGCGACCTCGACCGGATGCTCGGCAGCACCCTGCGCACGCCGGCCTCCGCCGCGATGCCGATGGACCTCTACCGCTCGGGCGACCACTTCGTCGCGCAGGTCGACCTGCCCGGCGTCGACCCGGCATCCATCGACGTCGACGTCGAGGACCGCACCCTCACCATCCGGGCCGAGCGCCGTGAGCACGCCGCAGCCGACGCGCAGTGGCTCTCGCACGAGCGGCCCACCGGCACCTTCGCTCGCCAGCTCACCCTCGGCCACGGCGTCGCCTCGTCGCGGATCGAGGCCGAGTACTCCGACGGCGTGCTGACCCTCACCATCCCGGTGGCCGAGGAGGCCAAGCCGCGCAAGATCGCGGTCAGCCACACCGGTGCCCACCGCACCATCACCAGTGAGGCCGAGCAGGAGCAGCCGGTCGCCTCCTGACCGACCTCCTTTGCGCAGACGGCCCGCCGGGTGCTCCCGGCGGGCCGTCTCGCGGTCGCCCCGCGAACCAGGTGCGCGGAGGGCGGCGACCGTGGCAGTGCGAGCGGGATGCGCGAGAATCGCCGCATGACGACCCCACGCGACATGCTCATCGACGAGCTGGTCGACGCCGGCCGCCACCTCGTCGAGCGAGGGCTGGTGCAGGCGAGCGGCGGCAACCTTTCCGCGCGGCTGCCCGGCAGCGACCGCTTCCTGGTCACGGCCACCGGCACCTGGCTCGACCGGCTCACGGCCGACGACTTCGCCGAGCTCACCCTCGGCGGGGAGTCGCTCGGTGCCGGCCCGCGCCCGTCGGTGGAGTGGAAGCTGCACCAACGCACCTATGTCGTGCGCCCCGACGCCGCCTGCATCGTGCACCTGCACCCCCAGCACGTGCTGCTGGTCGACATGCTCGGGATGCCGCTGCGCTTCACGACGCTGGACCACCAGTACTACCTGGGCAGCGCCGGCCGGGTCCCCTTCCACCCCTCCGGCTCGCAGGAGATCGCCGACGCCGCCGCGGAGGCAGCACGCGACCACGACGCGGTGGTGCTGGCTCACCACGGCTGCTCGACGCTCGGTGACACCGTGTCGATGGCGCTGCGCCGGGCACTGAACCTCGAGGAGGCGGCGACGATGACCTACCGGCTGCTGCTCGCCGGCGACCGCACCTCCGACTTTCCCGAGCGGTGGAAGGGCAACATCATCAGCGTGTGACCGCGAGGCTGACCAGGGCCACCAGCCACGACACGAAGGAGCCGACCAGGAAGTACTCGGTGACCGCGTCGATGCCCACGCCGTCGACGCTCGTGCGGTCGTCGCGCTTGGCCTGCAGCTCGGGAAAGCGGATCAGGCCCTTGGCCGCGATGACCAGGCCGGCGGCGGTGAGCTGCCCGGCCAGCCCGAGGCCGATGATGAGGACCCGCTCCATCGGCCCGAGCAGCCGCCCCCCGCGCAGCTGGTCGGAGGGCTGGGGGTCGCTGCTGGTGTGCATCTGGAGCACGGGGCGCATCGCCCCGACGCCGAGCAGCACGAGCCGCACGACGACGTTTGCGGTGGCCAGGTTGACCAGCAGCAGGCCGACCACGAGGAGAACCTGCACGGGCTGCGCCTGGGAGCCCACGAGCGGCAGGTCGGCCCACTCCAGCCACCGGCCGAACAGCCCCGCCGCCGGAGACGCCCATCCGCTGAGCGCCACCAGCCAGCCGGCCCCGACGGCCAGCGCCCCCAGCGCCCGCCAGTTGCCGGCACCGGTGGCCACCGCCTCGGCGGACCACCATAGCCACAGCACCAGCGGCACCAGTGAGGCAGCCAGGCACACCAGGTCGATGGGTGCGGTGAGGGCGGTCAGCAGGGCGAGCACGGCCACCGCGGCAGCCCCGGACCCCATGGCCAGGCGCAGGGCGGTGGTGCTGGTGCCGGCCCCGGCCCGCACGAGGTCGGCCAGTCCGACCCCGACGAGCCAGACGGCCAGCCAGCTCACGCCAGGCCCCGCAACAGGTCCTCGGCAGCGAGGACCGCGCCGATGCCGTCGGTGCGCACTCGTTGGGAGACGGCCGAGGCGCTGATGCCCTCGAGCGAGGCCAGCTCGCTCTGGGTGGTGTGCGGATCCATGAGCCCCCTCAACAGTCGGACGGATCGCTGTGACAGTGAGCCAACCAGATGGTCCCGACAGAGCAGCGCCGCGTTCACGGCATCCGCGTCGGCATCGTGCCCCGCCGCATCCGTCGCCGTTGTGCTCAGGAGCTCCGGGGCCGGCCGGTACGCGGTGCGCAGGTGCCGGGTGGCGGCCCGAGCGGCGGCCTGTTCGACCTCCTCGATGGCGGCCCGGGCGGCCCACCACCCGGGGCCGTCCTCGATGCCGCGGTCGGCGTCGAGCAGCTGAACCGGCCCACGGCCGATGCCGACCCGCACGTCGGCCGAGGGCAGCAGCTGAAGACGCACCCGCAGGGCGGCCTCGATGGCCGCCCCCAGGGTGTCGTAGGCACCCTGGAACTCGTCGCCCACGGTGATCCGCAGGTCCGTGACGGCCGGGACCGCGTCGTTGACGCTTCCCAGTGCGTTCTCCACCGCCCGGTGCAGGGCGCGCCGGTTGGGCGCTCCGCGGGAGCCGACGAGGTCGCCGATGACCAGACACCGTGAAGTTCTTTCCTTCATGTGCTTCATCTGAAGATCATACCTTCATTTGCAGACCATGAAGCAATAGGCTTACACCGGTCGGTCGAAGGCGCTCAGGCCGGTCCCGGTGCGCGGCTCGGCCACACCACGCTCGGTCGCCACGGCATCCACCAGGCGCGCCGGCGTCACGTCGAAGGCCGGGTTGAAGCCCACCGACGCCTCGGGCGCCAACCGCACGCCGCCGAGCACGGTCACCTCCTCACCGGCTCGCTCCTCGATCTCGATGTGCGAGCCGTCGCCCATCGACAGGTCCACCGTCGACCACGGGGCCGCGACCATGAACGGGATGCCGGCGTCGCGGCAGGCGAGGGCGACCCCCAGGGTGCCGATCTTGTTCGCGGCGTCGCCGTTGGCGGCGATCCGGTCGGCCCCCACGACGGCGAGGTCGACCAGCCCGCGCAGGATCGTCGACGCGGCGGCGCCGTCGACCTGCACGCGGTGCGGGATGCCGTCGGCCGCCAGCTCGAAGGCGGTGAGCCGAGCGCCCTGCAACAGCGGGCGGGTCTCGTCGGCATACACCAGCTCGAGACGGTCCCGGGCCTGCAGCTCGCGGACCACCCCCAGCGCCGTTCCCCAGGCCGAGGTGGCCAGCGAGCCGGTGTTGCAGTGGGTGAGCACGCGCAGCCGGGGCCGGTCGATGCGGGAGAGCAGCCAGTCAGCGCCCAGCCGCGACAGCTCGCGGTTGGCGGCCTCGTCCTCGACGGCGACGCGTCGCGCGGCCGCCAGCACGGCATCGCGCCCGCGGCTCATCAGCGGCCGCACCTGATCGACGCCCCACGCGAGGTTGACCGCCGTCGGGCGCGCATGGCGCACCCGGTCGACCGCCGACTGCACCCTGGCGTCGTCCCAGCCCTCGCGAGCGCCCTCGTCCATCGCGAGCACGACTCCCAGCGCGCCGGCCACGCCGAGGGCGGGGGCACCGCGCACGGCCAGCTCGGCGATGGCCACGACGAGCCCGTCGGTGGTGTCGACCTGGCGGTGCTCGGTCGTGCCCGGCAGCAGGGTCTGGTCGAGGAGACGCACCGCTCCACCGCCGTCACGGCCGCCGGTGTCGTCCCAGGCGATGGCGATCAGCGTCATGGGCGCAAGCCTATGCCGCGCTCCGACCCCCGGCTCCCTCCTCAAGCCTCCCCCCGCCTCCCCCCTGCCAACCGCTCTTCCGACGTCTGGCGGATCCGCCATCGTGCGGTCGAGAAACCCGGTGCCCGTTGCCCTCCCCCAAGGAGCCTCCACGGGGCCTGCCGCTCAGCGCGCGGGCTGCCCGGCGTCGGGCTAGGTTCCCGTGCATGACTTCGGACCCCCGCGACCGCCGCCGGAACACCTCCCGCCGCAGCGTCCGCACCGCCGCCGCCCTGATCGCCGTGTCGGTCGTCGCCGCGACCGCCGCCCTGACCGCGAGCAGCGCGGCCGGTGACGAGCCGACCGTGCTCACTCCGATCGGCGGGGGGTACGAGAGCTCCACCCTGGCCGGCTTCTCCCGGGCGGCCGCCGAGGGCGCGAGCGGCCCGACCGTCGACCTCGTCGTGGTTCCCTCCGCCTACGGCGACTCGGCCAAGGAGCGGGCCGCCAACCTCACGCTGGCGCAGCAGCGCACCGACCAGCTCGACGCCGCGTGCGACGCTGCGGTTCCGGCAGGATTCATCGGGTGCACCGCCACCCTGGCCGTGCTCCTGAACCGGGCCGACGCGCTCGACCCCGCCAACGCCGCCGCTCTCGCGGCGCCGACCACTGACGGCATCTACGTTCTCGGCGGCGACCAGGGGCTCGCGATGCAGGTGCTCGCTGCGTCTCCCGCGGAGGCCGCCATCACTGCGGCCGTCCGCCGGGGGGCGGCGCTGGGGGGCACCAGCGCCGGAGCGGCCGTGCAGTCGCGCACGATGATCAACGGCTACACCCGCGCGCTCGACGCCCCCGACGGCCTGCAGCAGGGCTCGACGCTGGTGTGGTGGGGTGACGACGCCGACCTCGAGCGCGGGCTGGACGTGGGGTCGACCCGGGCGATCTTCGACCAGCACTTCTACCAGCGGGGGCGCTTCGGCCGCACCCTGTCCACGCTGGCGACGGCCGATGAGCGCTTCGCCGGGACCAGCCCCGTGGGGGTCGGGGTCGACTACGCCACCGGCATCCGCGACACCGGCGACACGGTGCTCTCCGATCTGTTCGGGGAGAGCTCGGCCGCGGTGGTCGACCTCGAGACGCTCGGGGCCACCCACTCCTGGGTCGGCAGCCCGGCCACCCTCTCCGCCCGGCGGGTGCTGACCCACCTGATGACCGACGACACCACCTACGACCTGTCGAACCGCACCTTCAGCCGCGCCGGCAGCGCGGTGCCGGCGCCGAGCGGCGCAGCCTGGACGCCCCCGGCATCCCCGTCGCGGGTCGGCGGCACGGTGTTCCTCGGAGGTGGCGTGCTCGATGGTGACGTCGTCGGTGACGTCATCACCGCCGCTCGGGCCGTGAGCACGGCCAAGACCGCCCGGCTCGTGGTGCTCGGCGGCGGATCGGGCTCCAGCAGCCTGGTCAACGCGTACGGCCAGGCCGTGAAGAAGGCCGGCTGGGCCGGCAGCGTGACCACCGTCGTCGCCGGCAGCAAGGGCTGGTCGACGAAGTCCCTCGCGGGGGCCACCGCCGTCGTGCTCGTTGCTGAGGACCCGGCCGCGCTGGCCTCGACCATGGCCGACCAGGCCTTCCGGGATGCCGTGAGCACCGCCGTGCGCACGACACCGGTCGTGCTGGCCGACGGTGCGATGACCGCGGTGCTCGGCTCCCGCTGGTCGGCCAAGGCCAACGCGCCGGAGGCAGACCTCGACGCGATCGAGGCGGAGGGCGTTGCCGCCTTCCGCTCCGATGACGCCGCGTGGCTGCCGGGGCTCTCGCTCGTGCGCTCGACGCTGGTGCCGCACCTCGCCGACGACTACCGCTGGGGTCGGCTCTACGCCGGTGTCACCGCGGCGCCCGGAGAGCTCGCCGTGGGGATCACGGCCGGCTCCGCCGTCGTGCTGGGGCCGACCGGTGGGTCGGTCAGCGGGCGGTCGGTCGTGGTGGCCGACGGCCGCGGCGGCACGTTCTGGACCGGCGGCAACGGTGCGATGGGAGCCAGCGGGGTGGTCCTCGACGTGTTCGGGGAGGGTGAGGCGCTGCACCGCTGAGCCCTTCCGCGACCTCCTGCAGGATCCCCACCCACCAGCGCTGGGCCCCGGCGCACGAGGGTGGGGATTCGGCACAGGAGTCGCGAGCTCGACCGCGGCGCGCCGCGTGACGGCGACCCTTGCGCGCCGCCCTCGGAAGTGCCACGGTCGAGGTGTGGGGACCACCGATCCCCACGACGACGGACGACGTCAGAGCTGACGCCCTGGCGAGCCGCCGCCGCGACACTCTGGCGAATCGGAGGAAGCCGAGATGGCCCAAGCACGAGTGGTCGTCGGGGTCGACGGGTCCCCACTGTCCATGGCCGCAGTCACCCGGGCCGCTCAGGTCGCCAGCGCCCGCGGGTTCAGCCTGCACGTGCTGCACGCCTTCGCCCCCGACCTACCGATGCTCGGCTTCGGCGAGCTCAGCGACGGCTCGGCGATGGTGTCGAGCCACGCCAAGCGCCTCGTCGCCGACGGCGTGGCCCGGGCGCACTCGGTCGATCCCGAGCTCACCGTGACCACCGGCATCCGTGACGGCTACGCCAGCCAGGCCCTCGTCGACGCCTCGCGGTCCGCGGCCCTGGTGGTGGTGGGCGCGATGGGCCACGGGGTGTTCAGTCGCACCAGCGTGGGCGCGGTGGCCATGCAGGTCATCACGCACGCCCGGTGCCCGGTGCTCGTGGTGGGCCACGAGACCGCGGGCGGCTCCCCCGCCAGCGGACGGGTGGTCGTCGGGGTCGACGGCTCCAAGCCGTCGCTGCGCGCGCTCGCCGTCGCCTTCGACGAGGCGGCGCGCACGGGCGGCACCCTCGACGTGCTGCACGCCTGGGAGGCGCACAGCGCGAGCGACCCGACCCTGTCGACCTCCTCGAGCTGGAGCACTTACGAGGCCAACCTCGAGAAGATCGTGGAGGCGGCCATCGCGACCCGGCGCGCCGAGCATCCCGACGTCAAGGTCGACTACGAGGTGGTGCGCTCCGAGCCGGTGCAGGCGCTCGTCGACCGCACCGAGGGAGCCGCCATGCTCGTCGTGGGCAGCCGCGGCGCCGGCGGCTTCGCGGGTCTGCACGTCGGCTCGACCGCGCTGCGCCTGATCAGCCGGGTGCACTGCCCCCTGCTGATGACCCGCTGACCCCGACTTTCCCGCCCGGTGCGGAGACCTTCACCTTCACCAGGGAACAGTTCCCCTGCGAAGTGAACCTTCCCGCACCGGGCGAAAAAGTTGAGGCGCCGGGCGGGTCAGATGCGGTCGGTGGCGCCCAGCTGGTCCAGCACGAACGCCCACTCCCACGCGATCTGCTCCCACGCGGAGTAGCGGCCGCTGCGCCCGCCGTGCCCGGCCGCCAGCTCGGTGCGCAGCAGCACCGGGCGGTCGAGCGGGTCGCTGGTCACCGTCTCGCGCAGCCGGGCGACCCACTTGGCCGGCTCGGTGACGTAGACCCTGGTGTCGTGCAGGCTCGAGGTCGCGAGCACCGCCGGGTAGTCGACCGCCCGCAGGTTCTCGTACGGCGCGTAGGCGCGCATCGCGGCATACACCTCGGGGTCGGCGAGCGGGTTGCCCCACTCCTCCCACTCGCCGACGGTGAGCGGCAGGTCGGGCTGGAGCATCGTCGTCAGGGCGTCGACGAACGGCACGGCGGCATGCGCCACCCGGAAGCGCTCGGGCGCGAGGTTGAGCACCGCACCCACCAGTAGCCCTCCCGCAGAACCACCCTCGAGCCCGACTCGCTCGGGTGAGACCCACCCCGACGCCACGAGGTGGTCGACGGCGGCCAGGGTGTCAGTGAAGGTGTTGGCTTTCGCGAGCAGCTTGCCGTCGTCGTACCAGCGCCGGCCCATCTCCCCACCGCCGCGCACGTGCGCGACCGCATAGACGAGCCCGCGGTCGAGCAGACTGAGCCGGGCCACGGAGAAGTAGGGGTCGGAGGAGATCTCGTAGGAGCCGTAGGCGGTGACCACCCCCGCGTTGCTGCCGTCGGGCTCGACCCCCACCCGACGCACCACCGAGACCGGCACCGACGTGCCGTCGGATGCCGTGGCCCACTCGCGGTGCTCGGCGTAGTTCGCGACGTCGAAGTCGCCGAGCACCGGCTGGCGCTTGAGCAACCTGCGCTCGCGGGTGGCCAGGTCGACGTCCAGGACGGTGCGCGGGGTGGCCCACGACTCCACCACGACCTGGATGGTGCGCTGGGCCGGCTCCGGGTTGTCGCCCAGGCCGATCGAGTGCACCGGCTGGTCGACGGCGACGTCCCAGGGTTCACCGTGGCCGGAGAGCGAGCCCGGGTCGCGGGGCAGCACCCGCAGAGCGGTCAGCCCACCGGTGCGCAGGCTGAGCACCGTGGCGTCGTCGAAGGCATCGACCGCCACGAACCGCTCGCCCTCGCCCGAGCTCAGCCAGGGCACCCACTGCTCCGCGCTGGTGCAGTCGAACGGCGCCCAGGCGAGGTCGGCGTCCGGGGTGTCGGTGTTGTGCACGATCAGGAAGCGGTCGGCGGCCGGTTCGACGTCGTACTCCACCCCCTCGCGGCGCGGCGCCAGCACCCGCCACCCGGCATCCGGGTCGTCGGCGTCGAGCACGTGCACCTCGGAGGTCGTCTTCGACCCCAGCCCCAGCAATAGCCAGCGCTCGTCGCGGCTGGAGGCCACACCCATCCAGAACCGCTCGTCGTCCTCCTGGTGCACCAGCACGTCGTCGGACGAGTCACCACCGACGCGGTGCCGCCACAGCTGGTGGGGGCGCCAGGCCTCGTCGAGGCGGGTGTAGAAGACGAACTGCCCGTCACGGCTGAGCTCGACGCCGTAGCCGATGCCGGTGACCGAGGTGTCGAGCACCTCGCCGGTGGCGATGTCGCGGATGGTCAGGTCGAAGCGCTCGTCCCCCGCGGTGTCGACGGCGAAGGCGACCAGCCGGTGGTCCGCACTGACGGTGAGCGCCCCCAGCGAGAAGAACTCGCTGTCACCGGCCTCGACGTTGCCGTCGACGACCACCTGCTCCCCGGGCACGCTGTCGGCCTCAGGGTCGGGCCGCACGGCCGGGTCGGTGAGGGGCGAACGCACCTGGGCGGCGTACTGGCGCCCCTCGACCGTGCGGGCGTAGTACCACCACGGGCCACTCGCCACCGGCACCGACAGGTCGGTCTCCTTGACCCGGGAGCGGATCTCCTCGACGATCGCGCTGCGCAGCGGCCCGAGGTGCTCGGTGCGGGCCTCCGCGTAGGCGTTCTCGGCCTCGAGGTGGGCCAGCAGGGCAGGGTCCTCGAGGTCGCGCATCCAGGCGAACGGGTCCTCGACCCGGTCGCCGTGGTGCTCTCGGACGTGCGGTCGGCGTGGTGCGGTCGGTGGGGTGGGGCTCGGCATGGCGTCACTGTATGCCGGGTCCGCCCGGCACGCGGCGAGGGCCGCCCCCGTCGGGGTGCGGCCCTCGCTGCTGCTGGCGACAGCGTTAGGTCAGAGACCCGAGACGCGGTCCGCCGGGGACTTCAGGTGCGGGTTCGCCTCGAAGTAGGCGACCAGGTTGCCGAGGTCCTCCGACCCCCCGAGCAGGTTGGTGCCGGCAGTGAAGGCCGTGAACGCGTCGCCCCCGTTGGCGAGGAAGTTGATCGTCGCCACCCGGTAGGTCGCCGTGAGGTTCATCGGCGCACCGTTGAGCGCCAGCGACCCCGGGACGACCCGGCTGCCCACGGGACGGCTGGCGTCCCACGTGTAGGAGAACCCGTTGGAGACGCCGAGCGCCAGCGCGTCGCGGCCGGTCGAGCGGCCGGGGATGAACTGCTGCTCGAGCACGTCGACGATCTGCTGCCCGGTCAGGTCCATGGTGGTCAGCAGGTTGCCGAACGGTGCCACCGCGTAGGCCTCCTTGTAGGTGATCTGCCCGGGACCCTCGACGCCCGACGGGGCATGGCGCAGGCTGGCCCGCACCCCGCCGATGTTCATGAAGGCGATCTGCGCACCACCGTTGGCTGGGGCCTTGGTGCCCCACAGCATGGCGTCGGCGACGAGATCCCCCATCGGGGTCTCGACGCCACGGTCGCCGTTGCTGTCACCGAGGATGTCCTCGTCATTGGTGCCGACGACCCGGTTGCCCAGGGCGCCGGACAGGGTGTTCCACTTGGCGATGATGGCGGTCTGCGCCGCGTCCTTGGCCACCGCACGGCTCACCAGGTGGTTGGTGGCGGTGGAGCGGTCGCGCATCACCTCACCGCTACGGGTGTTGATCACCAGGTCGGTCTCGGTGACCACCTGCCCGTACGACGCCGCGCTCGTGACGAGCCGCGGGTTGCCGGCCGGGTCCGGGATGTGGCACACGTACGGCATGTGGGTGTGGCCGGTGACGATGGCGTCGACCTCGGGCGTCATCGTCTTGGCGATGGTGAGGATCGGGTCGGAGACGCCGACGCACTGCTGGTAGGTGCCG
>JBJMHU010000063.1:0-7211 GCA_045807225.1 Ornithinibacter sp.
AACCACCGCGACCTGGACTGACCGCGACCGGACGACGGCAGGACCCGCCAGCCCGTGGCGCTGCCGCGGCTGGACAGCAGGTGCCGGGCCGACGAGCATCGGGCTGGGACGCACAACGACACCGCCGTCGACAGGGGGACGCTCATGCGATCGGTACGGATCACCACCAACCTCACGGTGCCCGACATCGAGACCGCCCGGGGGTTCTACACCGGCTTCCTAGGGCTGGCCACGGAGGAGTTCAACCTCGGCTGGGTGGCCCGCTTCACCGACACCGACACCGGGGCGCACGTGCAGCTGGTCACCGGTGACCTCACCTCGCCGGAGGACTCCTCGATGTCGGTGCACACCGATGACGTCGACGCCGCCTACCGCGAGGCGCAGGACCTCGGCTACGAGATCGTGCACCCCCTCACCACGGAGGAATGGGGAGTGCGCCGCTTCCACGTGCGTGCCCCCGACGGCACGGTCGTCAACGTCGTCGCACACCGCGAGTGAGACCCCCGGGGCCCCGCGACTACCGGTGCCGCCGACCCCGGACCGCTGTGAGGAGCCGGGTGCGGGTGTTGAACGCAGCCTTGAGCGCGCGGTCCAGGGCGGACCGGTCCTCGGGCAGCAGGCCCACCTGGCGGGCGAACGAGAGCTGGTCGAACACCACAGTGTTCGAGATGACCGTCGCCTCCCCGAGCACGAAGTGGTCGATGCCGTGCAGCTCTATCGACCGACCGGTCCCCTCGATGCCGAGAACAGGTCCGACATGGCGGCCGGTCATCCGCCAATGCACCAAGGCGTCGTCACCGTCGACCACGATGGCCACCGGCTCGAGGTGGAAGGCCTCGATGTTCGCGAACTTGTCCTCGAAGTAGCTCGCGACCTCGTCGGCTCCCCGGCAGGTCGCATCCGGGAAGTACTCGACGGTCTCGGGCGTCCAGAACCGTCGCAGCGACTCGACGTCGTGGTCGTTGAGGCGCTCGAACACCCACCGCAGCAGCTCGGCGGTCGTGACGTTCTCGGGCAGCGGCAGCACCATGACCCGAGGCTCGCACGGTGAGCTGCTCATGCCAAGCGTGGTCCCACCAGGTCGGCAACGCGGACGGCGCACGGCGCGGCTGCGGAAGGCCTCGCGCGGAAGGGTCAGGGACGTCGGATGCCGTCGCTACCGTGGCGAGATGATGTCCCTCGACGAGTACCTGGCCTGCTGCGACCGCGCCCTGGACGCCTACGCCGACATCGTGACGGCGCTCGGTGACGGCCTCGTCAACGCCCGGCTCGACGGCATCCCGGGTTCGAACTCGGCGTTCGCGCTGGTCACGCACATCAACGGGATGACGGCCTGCTGGGTGCGCACGGTCAACCTCGGCATCGCCGTGCCGCGCGACCGCGACGCCGAGTTCACCGCCACCGGCACGGTCCCCGAGGCGCTCGAGCTGGTCGAGCACACCCGCGGCCTGCTGCACGAGGACGCCCGGCTCGCCTCGCCGGGCGAACGACCCGCGAACCCGGCCCACGAGAAGGACGGCAGCCTCTCGTACGCGACCCAGGGTGAGGTGCTGCTGCACGTCTACGAGGAGCTCTCGCAGCACCTCGGCCAGCTCGAGGTGACCCGAGACGTGCTGCTGGCGCGACGCGGTTAGCCGCCCCGCCGTCCACCGCCGCGGTGTCGGTGCGCTGCGGCAGGATGAGCGCGTGAGCGAGACGCCGACCGACCCCGCTGCAGACCAGCCGAGCGACGTCGTGCCCGACGAGGTGCGGCACGAGTGGGAGGCCCTGGCCGAGGAGGCGCGGGGGCACCAGTTCGCCTACCACGTGCGTGACGCGCCGACCGTCAGCGACGGTGAGTACGACGCCCTGATGCGCCGGCTCAATGCTCTCGAAGAGGCGCACCCCAGCCTGCGCACCCCCGACAGCCCCACCCAGCAGGTCGGCGGCGCGATCTTCTCCACCGACTTCACCGCAGTCGACCACCTGGAGCGGATGCTCAGCCTCGACAACGCGTTCTCGACCGAGGAGATGCTCGAGTGGAACGCGCGGGTCACCCGTGACGCGGGCGGTGCCGAGCTGCACTACCTGTGTGAGCTGAAGATCGACGGGCTGGCCGTCAACCTCCTCTACGAGAAGGGGCGCCTCACTCGCGCGCTCACCCGCGGCGACGGCCGCACGGGCGAGGACGTCACGCTCAACGTGCGCACGGTGCGCGGCATCCCCACCGAGCTCACGGCGACCCCCACGTACCCGCTGCCCGACCTCGTCGAGGTACGTGGCGAGGTCTACTTCCCGATCGAGGCGTTCGGAGAGCTCAACGCACAGCTCGTCGAGGCCGGCAAGCCGCCCTACGCCAACCCGCGCAACACGGCGGCCGGGTCGTTGCGGCAGAAGGACCCTCGGGTCACGGCCAGTCGTGAGCTCCGGATGCTCGTCCACGGCCTCGGCAAGCGCGAGGGGTTCGAGCTGACGCGGCAGAGCGAGGCCTACGCCGCGCTCGAGGAGTGGGGCCTGCCGGTCTCCACCCACTTCCGGGTCGTCGACTCGATCGACGAGGTGAACGCCTTCATCGCGCACACGGGGGAGCACCGCCACGACGTCGAGCACGAGATCGACGGGGTTGTCGTCAAGATCGACGAGATCTCGGTGCAGCGCCGGCTCGGCTCCACCTCGCGCGCGCCGCGGTGGGCCATCGCCTTCAAGTTCCCGCCCGAGGAGGTCAACACCACACTCCTCGACATCCAGGTCAACGTCGGTCGCACCGGCCGGGTCACGCCGTTCGGGGTCATGAAGCCGGTCGTCGTCGCCGGGTCCACGGTCGAGCGCGCCACGCTGCACAACGCCACAGAGGTCCAGCGCAAGGGCGTCCTCATCGGCGACACCGTCGTGCTGCGCAAGGCCGGCGACGTCATCCCCGAGATCCTCGGGCCGGTCGTCGACCTGCGCGACGGGACCGAGCGCGAGTTCGTCATGCCGACGACCTGCCCGGCGTGCCACACAGCGCTGGCTCCCGAGAAGGATGGCGACAAGGACATCCGCTGCCCCAACAGCCGGTCGTGCCCGGCGCAGCTGCGCGAGAGGCTGTCGAGCCTGGCCGGGCGCGGAGCCTTCGACATCGAGGCCCTCGGCTACGAGGGCGCGGTCGCCCTGCTCGACTCGGGGGTCCTCACCGACGAGTCGACCCTGTTCGCCCTGACCGCCCGGGACATCGCCCGGGTCCCGCTCTACACCAGGGCGGCGAAGAAGACCGACCCCGACGATGCCGTCGTCGACGGCCGCGTCCTGTCCGCCAATGGGCACAAGCTCGTCGACAACCTCGGTCAGGCGAAGCAGAAGCCGCTCTGGCGCGTCCTGGTGGCGCTGTCGATCCGTCACGTCGGCCCCACCGCGGCGAGGGCCCTCGCCCAGCACCTCGGGTCGATGCAGCGCATCCGTGAGGCGAGCGTCGAGGAGCTGGCCGGGGTCGAGGGCGTCGGCCCGGTCATCGCCGAGTCGGTGCGCGACTGGTTCGACAAGCCGGGCAACGAGTGGCACGTGGCCATCGTCGAGCGCTGGGCCGCCGACGGCGTGCGCATGGTCGACGAGCGCGACGAGACCGTCGAGCAGACCCTCGCCGGCCGCACGGTCGTGGTCACCGGCTCGCTCGAGGGGTTCTCGCGCGACGAGACCAAGGAGGCGATCCTGGCCCGCGGCGGCAAGGCGAGCGGGTCGGTGTCGAAGAAGACCGACTACGTGGTCGTGGGCGAGAACGCGGGCACCAAGGAGGACAAGGCCCGCGAGCTCGGGCTGACCATCCTCGACGAGGCGGGGTTCCGTCAGCTGCTCGAGACGGGCAGCGCCGGCGAGACGGAGGCAGCGGACGCGGTGGCGGAGGCGGCTCGCGCCGACCCATCGGAGAGCACGGACTGACCCGGTCAGTCCCCGGCCGAGTCGGGCTCGGTCCTCGCCGTGCGGGTGGTGCGCAACGCCGTGGGCGCGTTGAGGTCGAGGGCGACCGCAACGACCCGGATCGTGAAGACCAGGGCCACCGAACCCCAGATCGTCCACCGGGAGGTGACGCCCAGGTAGTCGGCGAGCACGACGAGCGCCGCCCCGAGGAGAGCCGGCAGGGCGTAGAGCTCGCGCTGTAGCACCTCGGGCACCCGGCCGGCGAGCACGTCGCGCATCACCCCGCCGCCGACGGCGGTGATCCCGCCGATGAGCGTCGAGGCGAGGGCCCCGGCGCCGGCGCTCAGCGCGACCAGCGCACCGTTCACGGCGAAGATCGCCAGACCACCGGCGTCGAGCAGGCGCACGGCATACGGCAGCCGCCGCCAGCGCACGTCGGGCGTGCGGGCCGCGACCTCCTCCCACCGGCCGTGCAGCAGGAAGACGAGCACGGCGGCCGCGACAGCGGCGGCCAGCAGCTGCCAGTCCGTGACCGCGACCGGCGGCGTGATGCCGAGGAACAGGTCGCGGATGATGCCGCCGCCCAGCCCGGCGACCCAGGCCAGTACGAGGATGCCGAACACGTCGAGACCACCGCGCACGGCCACCACGGCCCCGGAGAGCGCGAAGACGAACACGCCGACGACGTCCAGGACGGCCTGGGTCGTCGCGGTGTCGGTGAGCACCGGTTCATCCTCCCAGCAGCCGGCGATCCGCGAGCCGGGTGGCCAGCTGGTTGCCGTGGCGACCACCGGAGCACCCAACTCCCGGATCCGGGCCGGGACGGCGACTCGCGGGCCTCCCCATAGACTGGCGCGCATGGCCGACCTCACCCGTGACGACGTGGCGCACCTCGCCGGTCTCGCCCGCATCGACCTCTCCGACGCCGAGCTCGACCGCATGGTCGGCGAGCTGGGCGTCATCCTCGAGGCGGTCGCCACCGTGCAGCAGGCGCCGATCGCCGACGTCGAGCCGATGAGCCACCCCATGCCCATCGTCAACGTCACCCGTCCCGACGTCGTGCGCCCGTCGCTGACGCCTGAGGCCGCCCTGTCCGGCGCCCCGGAGAGCGAGCAGCAGCGCTTCGCCGTGCCCCGGATCCTTGACGAGGACTGACCCGGAGCACGGCCTCGGCGCACGACCGGATGCCGGCCCGACCGGCATCCCCCGAACCTCACCCGGCACCGCACCCACAGGAAGCCACGACGTGACCACCGACCTCACCCGGTCCACCGCCGCCGAGCTCGCCCACCTCCTCGCCCAGGGGAGCGTGTCGGCGCGCGAGGTGGCCCAGGCCCACCTCGACCGCACCGCCGCCGTCGACGGGCACGTGCACTCCTACCTGCACGTCGACGCCGAGGGGGCGCTCGCCCAGGCCGACGCCGTCGACCGCCGGCGCGCCGCCGGCGAGTCGCTGCACACGATGGCCGGGGTGCCGATCGCGGTCAAGGACGTCATGGCCACCCAGGGCCTGCCGACGACGTGCGGCTCGCGGATCCTCCAGGGCTGGGTGCCGCCCTACGACGCGACGCTGGTGACCCGGCTGCGCGAGGCCGGGATGCCGATCCTCGGCAAGACCAACATGGACGAGTTCGCGATGGGCTCCTCCACCGAGCACAGCGCCTACGGCCCGAGCCACAACCCGTGGGACCTCGAGCGCATCCCCGGCGGCTCCGGCGGCGGGTCGTCGTCGGTGGTGTCGTCGTTCCAGGCGCCGCTCGCGATCGGCACCGACACCGGTGGCTCGATCCGCCAGCCGGCGGCCGTCACGGGCACGGTCGGCACCAAGCCCACCTACGGCGGGGTGTCGCGCTACGGCCTGGTGGCCCTGGCGTCCTCGCTCGACCAGGCCGGCCCGTGCACCCGCACCGTGCTCGACGCCGCCCTGCTGCACGAGGTCATCGCCGGGCACGACCCGATGGACTCCACCTCGATCGACGCCCCGGTGCCCCCGGTGGTCGAGGCCGCGCGCCGCGCCGACGTCCAGGGGATGCGGATCGGCATCGTGCGCGAGCTCACCGGCGAGGGCTTCCAGGCCGGCGTCCAGACCCGCTTCGACGAGGCCGTGCAGCACCTGGTCGACGCCGGCGCCGAGGTCGTCGAGGTCTCGTGCCCCTCCTTCACCTACGCGCTCGCCGCCTACTACCTCATCCTGCCGAGCGAGGCCTCGAGCAACCTCGCCAAGTTCGACGCCATGCGCTACGGCCTGCGGGTCGCCCCCGAGGGCATCGACGCCCCCAGTGCCGAGCAGGTGATGGCGGCCACCCGCGACGCCGGCTTCGGTGACGAGGTCAAGCGGCGCATCATCCTGGGCACCTACGCCCTGTCCAGCGGCTACTACGACGCCTACTACGGCTCCGCCCAGAAGGTGCGCCGGCTGATCGCCGACGACTTCACCGCCGCGTTCGAGCGGGCCGACGTGCTGGTCAGCCCCACCGCCCCCACCACGGCCTTCAGGCTGGGCGACAAGCTCGACGACCCCATGGCGATGTACCTCAACGACATCGCGACCATCCCGGCCAACCTGGCGGGCATCCCCGGCATGTCGGTGCCGAGCGGCCTGGCCCCCGAGGACGGCCTGCCGGCCGGGTTCCAGATCCTGGCCCCCGCCATGCGCGACGACCGGTTGTACGCCGTCGGCGCCGCGCTCGAGGCGCGGCTCACCGCCGCGTGGGGCGGGGCGATCCTCGACCGGGCCCCGGCGCTCGGGGCGGCCGCCACGACCACCACGAAGGAGGCCTGAGCGATGAGCACCCAGACACACGCCGAGGCGACCCTGCCGTTCGAGGAGGCCATCGCGGCCTTCGACCCGGTGATGGGGCTCGAGGTGCACGTCGAGC
Organism: Ornithinibacter sp.; assembly: GCA_045807225.1. Taxonomy (GTDB): domain Bacteria; phylum Actinomycetota; class Actinomycetes; order Actinomycetales; family Dermatophilaceae; genus Fodinibacter. The sequence continues at coordinate 6,750 of JBJMHU010000063.1, forward strand.
TCAACACGGCCACGAAGATGTTCTGCGGCTGCCCCACCGAGTTCGGCGCCGAGCCCAACACCCAGACCTGCCCGGTGTGCCTCGGCCTGCCCGGCGCGCTGCCGGTGGTCAACGTCAAGGCCGTCGAGTCGGCCATCCGCATCGGGCTGGTGCTGAACTGCGAGATCGCGCCGTGGTGCCGGTTCGCCCGGAAGAACTACTTCTACCCGGACATGCCGAAGAACTTCCAGACCTCCCAGTACGACGAGCCGATCGCGGTCGACGGGCACCTGGACGTCGAGCTCGAGGACGGGTCGACGTACCGGGTCGAGATCGAGCGCGCGCACATGGAGGAGGACACCGGCAAGTCGCTGCACGTCGGCGGCGCCACCGGCCGGATCCACGGCGCGAACCACTCGCTGCTGGACTACAACCGCGCCGGCGTGCCGCTGATCGAGATCGTGACGAAGCCGATCACCGGCA
>JBJMHU010000064.1:0-5124 GCA_045807225.1 Ornithinibacter sp.
TCATGTTGGCGCCGCCCTTGTCGTCGGTCGCGCGGCTGCCCTCGGGCGCCGCCTGCCCCGGGACGTACTTGCCGGTGAGCACGCCCTGCGCGATCGGGCTCCAGACGATCTGGCTGATGCCGAGCTCCTCACACGTCGGCACGACCTCGTCCTCGATGACGCGCCACAGCATCGAGTACTGCGGCTGGCTCGAGATCAGCTGGATGCCGAGGTCCTTCGCGAGCGCGTGGCCCGCGCGGATCTGCTCGGCGGTCCACTCGCTGACGCCGATGTAGAGCGCCTTGCCCTGACGCACGACGTCGGCGAACGCCTGCATCGTCTCCTCGAGCGGCGTCTCGGTGTCGTAGCGGTGTGCCTGGTAGAGGTCGACGTAGTCGGTCTGCAGGCGGGTCAGCGACCCGTTGATCGACTCCATGATGTGCTTGCGCGACAGCCCGGTGTCGTTCTTGCCGCCCGGGCCGGTCGGCCAGTAGACCTTCGTGAAGATCTCCAGGCTCGCTCGCCGCTCACCCTTCAGTGCGGCACCGAGCACGGTCTCCGCCTTGGTGTTGGCGTAGACGTCGGCCGTGTCGAAGGTGCTGATGCCGTGCTCCAGCGCCGCGCGTACGCACTGGGTGGCGATGTCGTTCTCCACCTGCGACCCGTGGGTGAGCCAGTTGCCGTAGGTGATCTCTGAGATCTTTAGTCCGCTGTTGCCGAGGTATCGGTAGTCCATGGTCCTCACCGTATGTCCAGGGGCCGGCGCCGACACGCGAGCGACGACGCCCGCCGGGTGGTGGTCGAAGGTGTGGGTCAGCCCTTGCGGCGCAGCCGGGCGCTGATGCCGTCGGCCACGCGGTGCGGCCGCTGCTGCTCACCGGCGAACGAGCTGATCACGACGAGCGCTCCCGTGATGGCCGGGACGACCCACTGCAGCACGTCCAGCTGCCGCTGCGCCTTGGCCACCTGGGTGGGGGTCTCCGCCGACGGCTCGGTGCCTGACTCGACGGGCACGTCGTGGTGCTGGGACACCTTCTGGCCGAGCATCCGGCTGTAGGCGGTGGCGCCCAGGGCGGCGGCCGTCAGGCCGGTCTTGACCAGCGCCATCGTGCCGACACCCTTCTGGGCCTTGAGGCGCTCGGTGTTGCCGGCGAGCTGGCCGACGCTGCCGGCGAGGTGCAGGCCGATCGCCGCGGCGTTGACGGGGGTCCAGCGGTCCCAGCCCTCGTTGGCGACGGCGCCCGAACCGCCGTTGCCGTTCGCCTCGGCCGCGGCCTTGTTGAGCCCGACCGCGTTGGCCAGGGTGCCGCCGAACCAGGCCGAGAGACCGACGTCGTGCAGGGATCGGGAAACGGTGTTCGCCATGGGTGTGTCCTCCTGAAAGCGCAGTGCTGTGGTGGTCGAGCCATCCGCCTACCCAGCGCCTGCGGGCTTTACCCGTGGCCGGGCCGACCTTCCACGGGCTTACCGGTTCCGGCGAGCGGGAGCGCTCAGCTGCCCGGGACGAGGCGTGCGGCGAGCCCCCCGGCGACCGCCTTCGCACCGGCGACCGCCGACGCCAGACCGCCGCCCTGCCCGCCCGCCCAGACCGGGTCACCCGGCATCGGGCCGAGGGGGTCGCGGTCGGCCGGCGGCACCTGCTCGTCCGGCTCGACGAGCGCCCTTGCGAACGACTCCTGCACCTCGAGGATCTCGTGGTCCTCGGGCAGCAGGTCGTAGGTCCAGTCGACGTCGTGGCAGACCATGTCGTGCCGCAGGCTCTCGACGAGCGCCTCGACGGTGCTCGCCGGCACGTCGGTGATGGCCCCGGCGAGCGTGCCGACGACATCGGTCGGCAGCGCCGGGATCACCACCTGCGGGCGGCTCAGCCCGGCGACGGCGGCGTAGACGTCGAGCAGGCGCGTGTACGGCATCCGCTCGGGGCCTCCGACGTCATAGGAGCGCGACTCCGACTGCAGACGCAGCGCGCCGGCCAGCGCCTCGACCACGTCGACGACGGCGATCGGCTGCACCCGGCTGTCCATCCACGCTGGGATCGCCTGAACCGGCATCCGCTCGCTGATCTGGCGGACGATCTCGAAGCTGGTGGACCCCGACCCGGTCACGATCGCGGCCCGGAGGGTGATGGCGCGGATGCCGGAGCTGGCGCCGGTGAGGATGCGCTCCACCTCGAGGCGCGAGGCGATGTGCTCGGACAGCTCGTCCTCGGGGACGTCGGGCACCAGGCCGCTGAGGTAGACGATCGTCGGCACCTCGGCGTTGGCACAGGCGTAGGCCATGGTCTCGGCAGACTCCCGGTCGCGGACGGCGAAGTCGGGGCCGCTCATCCCGTGGATCAGGTAGAAGACCGCGTCGACCCCCGACACCGCCGCATCGACGGTGTCGGCGTCGAGCACGTCCATCCGCACCAGCTCGACCCGGTCGGCCCACCAGCGACCCCGCGCCTTGTCGAGGTCGGTGACCGCGGCTCGCACGGTGTGGCCGTCGCGCAGGAGCCGTGGGATCAGCCGGCTGCCGACGTACCCGGTGGCGCCGGTGACCAGGACCTTCTGTGGCGCCGCAGGGCGCCGGCGGGTGGCATCGGGGGCTGGCATGCGCCCAACCTAGGGGCGCTGCGCAGGTCGGCACGCATGCCGGTGGCCAACCTTCGACAGCGGCCGGCGGGCCTGCTGTGGTCGGTCAGGGGCCGACGTGCGGCCTCGTGTGCTCCTCCTTCTTGGGGGCCCGACGGTCCTGGAACCAGTACCAGAGCAGGGTGACGATGACGGCACCGAAGATGGAGCCGAAGATGCCGCTCGGCTTGAGATCCAGGCCGTCTCCCGCCAGGAAGCTGATGAACAGCCCACCGACGAACGAGCCGATGATGCCGGTCGCGAACGCCAGCGGCCAGTTGATCTTGGTGTTGCGCTGGATCAGCAGCTGGGCGCCGGCGCCGGCGATCATGCCGAACAGGATGATTGCGATGATGAGCATGGGCGCAGCGTAGTCGCGCCACCCCTCGGCCGTCAGGTGGCCCGGGCCGTGTCGTCACGGCTTCAAGAGCTCTCCGTTCGGCCGGGGTGCGGCCAGGGCCAGCTGAGCGGCTCAGCGTGTCAGCGGTCACCGCGAAAGGATCGGTGGTGACAAGGTGGCCCGCGGGTCGCCGCGGTAGACCCGAGCGGGCCGGCCGCGGCCGCCCTCGCGCACCTCACCGGTCGGGGTCAGGAATCCCTCCACCCCGGTGACCTTGCGGTGGAAGTTCCCCTTGTCGAGCTCGATCCCCCACACGGCCTCGTACACGGCGTGCAGGTCGGCAACGGTGAACGCCTCCCCGCACAGTGCGGCGGCGTAGCCGGTGTCCTCCAGCTTGGCCCGGGCACGCTCCACCCCGTCGGCGAGGATTCGGTGGTGGTCGAAGGCCAGCGCCTCGCCTGCTTCGCCCGCCTGGCCGGCCCCGCCCGTCCGGCGTGCCCCGCCCGCCTCGCCCGCCTCGCCCGCGCCCAGGGCAGCCGCGACGGGCACCCACTCGGCGCTCGCGGCATCGGAACCTGCGGTGGGCTCCGGCAGGTCGGCCCCGAGCGCCAACCAGGCCACCGACACCACCCGCTGCCGGGGGTCGCGCCCCGGGTCGCCGTAGGCGGCGAGCTGCTCGAGGATGACGTCGTCGCGCCCCACCCCGGCCTCCTCGCCGAGCTCGCGGTACGCGGCATCCTCGAGGTTCTCGTCGATCTCGACGAAGCCGCCGGGCAGCGCGAGCCGACCGGCGAACGGCTCGCCGCCCCGCCGCACTAGCAGCACGTGCAGGGCCCCGGCACGCACCGAGAGCACCACGAGGTCACAGGTGACGTAGAACGGCGGGAACTCGCTGGTATAGCTCACCCGCCGCATCTTAGGGTCAGAATGACAATTTATCGATGGTAGATTGGGGGCGGCACTACGCCACTGCCGCGCCGGGCTCCGCCGTCTCGACACCACCCGTTTTGGAAGGGATCGCGACATGGCCATCATCTCGTGCGCCAACTGCCAGTCCGACAACGACATCCACCTCGAGGGCAGTGGCCCCGACGGGGCGCGGATCCTGCGCTGCGGCGACTGCGGCCACACCTGGTCCCCGGTCGCGGTGACCCACGCGCCCACCTTCACCCGCACACCGTTCGAGATGGCGCGGGGCCGCTTCGCCCACGCCGAGATGGTCGAGCCCGCGCTGGCGGCCCGGGTCAATCGGCTGAAGACCAAGTTCCTCAAGACCGGCACGGGCGCCGAGCGCGACCCCGCGGTGGCGGACCACTACGCCCGCTGCCGTGAGCTGTTCTCGGTCGATGGCCTGGCGAACTGTGCCCCGCAGGACCTCAAGGACTTCGTCGGCGACCAGACCGGCATCAATGTCGGCAACACGTCGATGTTCAGCCGAACCTGGAAGCGGCTCGGTGAGGACGAGGCCGCCGACCGCACCCGGGCCTCGATCAGCTACCTGCTGCGCGGGCCGGATGCCGTGCCGCTCGAGGACCGCCTCACCCACCTCGTCGAGGACCACGCGGACACCGGGATGCCGGGCTTCAAGGAAGCGCTGCTCACCAAGGTGCTGTGCATCATGCAGCCCGAGCGGTTCCTGCCGATCCTCACCTACGCCACCGAGGAGACGGGCAAGCGCGACCTTACCCGGGCGGTCTACGGGCTCCACCTGCCCAAGGTCGACCTCACCTCGATGCAGGTCGGGCGGCTCGCCGTGTGGTCCAACGACCTCCTGCTCGAGCTCGCCGGCGACGGGTTCAGCGGGCCGCCGCACGTGGCCGAGTTCATCTGGTGGGCCAAGGACCGGGTCGAGCACACCGCCCTGGTGTCGGTGCGCTGACCGCGATCGCCAGCACCTCCGTCCGGCCTTGTACGCGCCCTGGCAGCGGACGGCATCTTGAAACGCCGGGCGCGCACTGTGGCGTACGAGACACCTGGTTGAGTAGTTAACTACTACGCGTAGTAGTACATTGGTTCTTGTCAGAACACCCACCGCACAGGCCCACCACCCCAGGGCTTCGGAAGGACAAGAGACCACCATGCGCAGCTCATTCGACAAGCTCATCTCCTGGACCGGCATCGTCATCGCCGTCGTCCTCCTCTTCGCCGGCGGGCTGCTCGTGTGGGCCTCCTCGTTCGCGACCCAGAACGTGC
>JBJMHU010000065.1:0-8564 GCA_045807225.1 Ornithinibacter sp.
CCGGGAGGCCGGCGCAGGGCGCTGCATCGGCGTCGTGCCGGTCGAGCACGAGGCCGTCCTGCTGCGCGACAGCGCGCTGGCCGACGAGGTGGTCGTCGCCGACGCCCGCTCACCGCTGGGCCTGTCGGATGCCGTCGCTGCCGCCGGCGGCCCGGCCGACGTCACCGTCGTGTGCGTCGACGTGCCCGGCTGCGAGCAGCCGGCGATCCTCGCCACCGCCCAGGGCGGCACGATCATCTACTTCTCGATGGCGACGAGCTTCTCCGCTGCTGCACTGGGCGCCGAAGGACTCGCCGCCGACGTCCGCATGCTGGTCGGCAACGGCTACGTGCCCGGCCACGCCGACCTCGCGCTCGACCTGCTGCGCCGCAGCCCGGCCGTGCGGGCCCTGTTCGAGGCCCGGTTGGCCGACTGAACGCGGCCCTGGGCAGCCCTTCACCCGCTGCGGGTGACGCACCCGGCATCCGCCGGAAATAGCGTCGAGGGGCTCGACACGTCCCGGTTCGCGCCCCTCAGGAAGCCCACCATGACCCGCACCGTCGTCCGAAACCTCGCCCCCGTCGCCGTTGTCGCCCTGGCCCTGCTGGCCGGGGGGTGCTCCTCCGACAGCTCGACGGACACGTCCGGCGGGTCCACCGCCACCGCCGCCACCACCGGGGCTGTGGGCACGGCCTCCGCCGAGCTGTGCAGCAGCTTCGCCAGCCTGAAGACCGACGCCGCCGACCTGGGGTCGACACCGGTCGACACCACGAAGAGCGCCGACGAGGTGCAGCAGCAGCTCGACACCCTGGCCGGCAAGGCCGACAAGGTGCGCGACGACCTCGCCACGATGATGCGCGAGTCGAACGGCGGTCCGGCGGCCGCCGTCATCGGTGCCCTGAACCAGAAGGCTGACGCCCTCAAGGCCCAGCTGACCGTCGACAAGGCGAACGCCCAGGCCGACCTGGGCCCGAAGATCACCGCCGCCCAGCAGGAGCTCACCACGGCGCTGGAACCCGTGACGGCTGCCGTGGGCGCGCTCTGCCCGTCCAGCTGACCAGCGACTGCCGACTCCTCCCCCACACCACGTGGCGCCGCGGGCGCCACGACCCACCACCGAAGGGAAGCACCATGACAGACACCACCGACCAGACCCCCGAGACCACCGACGCGACCCCCGAGCTCACCGCCGAGGTCGCCGCCGTCAGCGACGGCGCGCGCACCCTGTTCATCGCGGACTTCAACGACACCTCCGCGGCCCACGAGGCCTATGCGGCGCTGAAGTCGCTCGAGGACGGCCGCCACTTCGCGATCGACGGCGTCATCGTGGTCAACCGCGACGCCGACGGCAAGCTCGAGATCGAGAAGGCCACCGACCACTCCACCAAGAAGGGCCTGAAGTGGGGTCTCGTCGGTGGCGCAGCCCTGGGCCTGATCTTCCCGCCGTCGATTCTCGGCAGTGCCGTGGCGCTGGGCGCCGGCGGTGCCGCGCTGGGCAAGGCGCACCAGCTGCACGACAAGATCGGCCTCGAGAAGGACCTCTCCGACGCGGTGGCCCCGGGCCACTCCGGCATCGTGGCCCTGGTGTCCGACCCCGGTGCGGTGGAGATCCGCGAGGCCCTCGCGAAGGCCAACGGCATCGTCGAGCACGCGGTCAACGACGTCGTCGCCAAGGACATCCACGCCATCGCCGATGAGGTGGAGCAGAGCTGACGCAACCCGACCGGTGGCCCGGCCCCCTGGTGGGGGCCGGGCCACCGGCGTGTGCGCCCTGTGCCGCAGGTGGACCCACGGGCGTGGTCGCCCCCGCCCGGTGTGGTCAGGTGGACCTGAGTTGCCTCGTCCGGCGTGGCGGAGTTGGGTTGGGGCCATGAGCAGGACCAGCGTGACGGCATCAGCCTCGACGAAGCCACGCCGGTGAGGGGCATCTACCTCGCCGGGACCGAGGCCAGGTCCGGCAAGTCGGCCGTCGCGGTCGGGCTGGTCGCGAGGCTGGCCCGGCGGCACGCCAGGGTCGGGGTGTTCCGGCCGATCGTGCGCGGCGGCGGCCCCGACGAGCTGCTGCGGGTGCTGCTGCAGGAAGCGCCGACCGACCTCACGGTCGAGCAGGCCTGGGGCGTCACCCATGACACCCTGCACGCCGACCCCGCCGCGGCGCTCGGCGCCGTCGTCGACCGCTACCACGCCATCGCGCAGGGCCACGACGTGGTGCTCGTGGTCGGGTCCGACTTCACCGACGTGGTGGCGCCGACGGAGTTCGCGACCAATGCCAAGATCGCCGCCGACCTGGGCACGCCCCTGGTGCTCGTGGCACCGGCGCGTGAGCGTGACCGGCGCGAGCTGGCTGCGAGCTCGTCGGCCGCGGTGGCTGCGGCCCGCGCGAACCACGCCCACGTCGCCGGGCTGGTGCTCAACCAGGTGCCCGACGCCCAGCGGGGCGACGTGGTGACCGCCGTGCGCGCCCGCATCGGGGGCGTTCCGCTGTGGTCGCTGCCCGAGGCGCCGCTGCTCCGCGCGCCGACCGTGGCCGACCTCGTTGCGGCCTGCGACGGCACGTTGGTGCACGGGGATGCCGAGCTGCTCGATCGCGAGAGCCTGGGACTGGTGGTGGCGGCGATGTCGATGCCGCACGTCATCGACCGGCTCTTCGAAGGCGCCACGGTGATCGTGCCCGGCGACCGCGACGACGTCGTGCTGGGCGTGCTGCTCGCGCACCACGCGCGCACCCTGCCGACGCTGTCGGGGGTGGTGCTCAACGGTGGGTTCCAGCTGTCTCCGCAGGTCGACCGGCTGGTCGCCGGTCTGGACGTGCGGCTGCCGATCGTCTCGGCCCAGCAGGGCACCATGGCAGTGGCGTCCGCCCTCGACCGCGTCGAGGGACGGATCACGGCGGAGTCCGCCCGCAAGATCCGCGCGGCGGTCGCGCTGCTCGACCAGGCCGACGACCCCGACCTCGACGCCCTGCTGGGCGAAGGGGTCAGCGCGGCCGAGGGCGCTGTCACGCCCCTGATGTTCGAGCACGACCTCGTCGAGCGCGCCCAGGCCTCGGGCGCCCACATCGTGCTGCCCGAGGGCGCCGAGGAGCGCATCCTGCGGGCGGCCGACGAGGTGCTGTCCCGCGGCATCGCCCGGCTGACGCTGCTGGGCGACGAGGGTGAGATCCGGGCCAGCGCCCGCCTGCTCGGCGTCGACATCGAGCAGGCCGCCGTGGTGGACCCGGCGACCAGCCCCTGGCGTGAACGGTTCTCGTTGGACTACGCGGCGATGCGCGCGCACAAGGGGGTGACCGCTGAGATCGCCTACGACCGGGTCGTCGACCCGTCCTACTTCGGCACGATGATGGTGCACGCCGGCCTGGCCGACGGCATGGTCTCCGGCTGCGTCACCACCACCGCACACACCATCCGACCCGCGCTCGAGGTGGTGCGCACCGCGCCGGGCGTCTCGGTCGTCTCGAGCGTGTTCATCATGTGCCTGGCCGACCGGGTGCTGGTCTACGGCGACTGCGCCGTCAATCCCGACCCCACCGCCGAGCAGCTCGCCGACATCGCCATCTCGTCAGCAGCGACGGCCGCGCGGTTCGGCATCGAGCCCCGCGTCGCGATGCTGTCGTACTCGACGGGGGAGTCGGGCACGGGCGCCGACGTCGAGAAGGTGCGCGCCGCCACGGCCCTGGTCCGCGAACGTGCGCCCGAGCTGCTGGTGGAGGGCCCGATCCAGTACGACGCCGCCGTCGACCCCCGGGTCGCCCGGACCAAGCTGAAGCACAGTGCCGTGGCGGGGCACGCCACAGTGCTCGTCTTCCCCGATCTCAACACGGGGAACAACACGTACAAGGCAGTGCAGCGCAGCGCCGACGCGGTGGCCATCGGGCCGGTGCTGCAAGGCCTGAACAAGCCGGTCAACGACCTGTCGCGGGGGGCGCTGGTGCGGGACATCGTCAACACGGTGGCCATCACGGCGGTGCAGGGCGGGCCGGCATGAGCGCCCACCCGCACGTCCTCGTCGTCAATGCCGGGTCCTCCTCCCTGAAGTACCAGCTGATCGACGCCACGAGCGGGGTCACCGTCGCTGTGGGGCTGGTGTCGGAGATCGGCGGCGCCAGCCGGCATCGCCACGAGACGTCCGGCGGGCGCCACGAGGGCAACCTCGACTGCCCCGACCACGGCGCCGCGTTCGCCGCTGCGCGTGCGGCCCTCGCGGAGCACGGCCCCCGGGTCGACGGCGCCGACCTCGTCGCGGTAGGGCACCGGGTCGTGCACGGTGGTCGCCGCTTCACCGAGCCCGTGGCGGTCGACGACGACGTCATCGCGGCACTGCGCACGCTCTCGCCGCTCGCCCCGTTGCACAACCCCGCCAACATCGAGGGGATCGTGCGGGCACAGGCGGCGTTCCCCGGCATCCCGCACGTCGCCGTGTTCGACACCGGGTTCCACCGCACCTTGCCGCCCGAGGCCTACACGTATGCCGTGCCGCGGGCGTGGCGCGACGAGCACCATGTGCGCCGGTACGGCTTCCACGGCAGCTCGTTCGCGTGGGTGTCGCGGCGCACCGCAGCGCTGCTCGGCCGGGAGCCGGAGGACGTACGGATGGTCGTGCTCCACCTCGGCAACGGGGCGAGCGCGTGCGCGGTCGACGGCGGCCGCAGCGTCGACACCTCCATGGGGTTGTCGCCGGCCGAGGGGCTGGTCATGGGAACCCGTTCGGGCGACGTCGACCCGGCACTGGGCGGCTACCTCGCCAGGGTGAGCGGGCTGTCGGCCCAGGAGTACGACCGGGCGCTCAACCGTGAGAGCGGGCTGCTGGGGCTCTCGGGAGTCTCCGACTTCCGGACCCTGGAGGAGCGGTGCGAAGCGGGTGACGCGGCGGCGTTGCTCGCGTTCGAGGTGACCGTGCACCGCATCCGCAAGTACGTCGGTGCGTATGCCGCCGTGCTCGGCCGGCTCGACGCGCTCGCCTTCACGGGTGGCATCGGTGAGCGCAGCCCGGTGTTGCGGGCGGCCGTCGTCGACGGGTTGCGCGTGCTCGGGTTGCAGCTCGACTCCGGGGCCAACGCCGCGGGGCCGGCCGAGCGGCGGGTGTCGGCGGAGGGCAGCGCTGCCCAGGTGTGGGTCGTGCCGACCGACGAGGAGCGTGAGATCGGCCGCGCTGCGCTCACCGTGATCGGTGTGCCGAACGCGCTCTGAACAACCTGGTGAGGTGCGCCGGCGATCCGGTCGGCGCCGGCTACGCGACCTACCGCTCCTAGAGTGGCGCCATGGCGACGACGCTCTACCGACGCGGGCGGATCCGCACCCCGGACCGACCAGACGCGACCGCTCTCGTGGTCGTCGACGGCCGGGTCGGGTGGGTCGGTGACGAGGAGGGCGCCGAGCGCCATGCCGAGGTCGTGGACGCCGTCGTCGACCTCGACGACGCACTGGTGCTCCCGGCCTTCGTCGACGCGCACGCCCACCTCTCGCACACCGGCATGGGGTTGCGCGGGGTCGACCTCGCCGGCACCACCTCGGTGGCCCAGGCGCTACGGGCCGTCGAGGACGCCGTGCGCCGCCGGGGCGGGCGACCCACCTTCGTCCTGAACTGGCAGGAGCACGACTGGGCCGAGGACCGTGCGTTCACGGCGGCCGAGCTCGACCGCGCCAGCTTCGGCGGAGTCGTCTACGCGTCGCGGATCGACGGTCACTCGGCCGTGGTGTCGAGCGCGCTGGCGATGATCTCCGGCGCCCAAGGGCTCGACGGCTGGCAGGGGGACGGGTTCGTCACCCGCGACGCCAAGAACGCCGCCCGAGCCGCCTTCGACGCCGCGCGCAGCGCCGACCAGCGGCGTGAGGACATCGAGGACGCGCTCCGGGCGGCGGCGGCCCACGGCATCGCCGTGGTGCACGAGTGCGGCGGACCGCTGCTGACCTCCGCCGGCGACTTCGCCGACGTCCTCGACCTCGGTCGGCGCGCAGACCTGCCACGCACCGTCGGCTACTGGGCCGAGGCGGTCACCGACCCGGAGCAGGCAACCGCGCTGCTCGCCCTGCACGGCGCGACCGGCCTGGGCGGTGACCTCAACATCGACGGCTCGATCGGCTCGCACACCGCCCACCTGCGCGCCGGCTACGCCGACGACCCGGGGTGCGTCGGCACGGCCTACCGGTCCAGCGCAGACGTGTGCGACCACGTGGCGGCGTGCGCTGTCGCCGGCATCCAGAGCGGCTTCCACGTCATCGGTGACGCCGGTATGGACACCGTGCTCGAGGGTTACGAGGCCGCTGCCCTGCTCGTGGGGCTCGACACCGTGCGAGCCAGCCGCCCCCGCCTCGAGCACGCCGAGATGGTCGACGCCGACGGCATCACCCGGATGGCGCGCCTGGGGATGGTGGCGAGCGTGCAACCGGCCTTCGACGCGATGTGGGGCGGCGCCGCCGGCATGTACGAGGCGCGCCTGGGCCGGTCCCGGGTGCCGGGGACGAACCCCTTTGCCGGCCTCGTCCGGGCGGGGGTGAGCCTGGCCCTCGGCTCGGACTCACCGGTCACACCGTTCGACCCCTGGGCTGCCGTGCGGGCCGCCGTCGAGCACCACGACCCGGCGCAGCGGCTCGACGTGGTCACGGCGCTCGAGGCCCACACCACCGGTGGCTACGCCGCTGCTCGCGAGAACGGGGGAGGAGCGCTCATGGTCGGCAGCCCCGCGTCCTTCGCCGCCTGGCACGCACCCGACACCGACGACCAGGGGCTGCCCGTGGTGTGCGCCGGCGCGAGCCTGCCCGCCTGCCGGCTCACCGTCCGGGACGGCGTGGTGCTCGCCACCGGGTGAGGCGGGAACCGGGAGGCGCCGCCCGCAAGCACCGAATTGCGACAGATCCTGTCGTGCCGGACCGGTAGCGCCGAAAATGCTCCCGTCGGTGTTGGTAGATTGGCGGCGTGTCTTCACCTGCGCGCCGTCTTCTCGACCTCGATCCCGCGACGGTCCGCCGCGCCCGGACCCTGGCCCGCCGAGCCGGTAAGCCGGTCGTCGACCTCGCCCGCAGCCACACGACGGTGTCGGTGGAGCGCGCGACCCTGCGCCTGGCCGGCCTGTCGGGCGCCGACCACGAGAACATCCCCTGGGTCAACCACCTCGTCGATGCCGTCCGCGACGGCGTCGGCCTCGAGCACGGCGTCACGACCCCGGTCTGGGACGCCCTGTGCCGGGGCGAGGCCCCCGACCTGCTGACGCTGGCCCAGAAGTCGGCGAGCGGCGGGGTCAGCTTCCGCCTCCCCGAGGGAAGGGACGCCACCGCGGCGCGCAGGGCCGCGCGCACGTCGGTGGCCCGCGGCATCCGTGAGATCGACCGGCAGCGCGCCACCCGCGACCGCCTGGTGCGCCGCTACGGCGACCCGAAGCAGAAGCCGTGGATCTACCTCATCGTGGCGACCGGTGACATCTACGAGGACGTGCCGCAGGCGCAGGCCGCCGCGCGCGAGGGTGCCGACGTCATCGCGGTGATCCGGTCGACGGGACAGTCCCTGATCGACTTCGTCCCCGAGGGGGCGACCCGCGAGGGCTATGCCGGCACCTACGCCACCCAGGAGAACTTCCGGATCATGCGGGCCGCCCTCGACGAGGTCAGCGCGGAGCTGGGCCGCTACGTCCGACTCACGAACTACGCCTCCGGGCTCTGCATGCCCGAGATCGCGACGCTGGCCGGGCTGGAGCGGCTCGACATGATGCTCAACGACTCCATGTACGGGATCCTCTTCCGCGACATCAACCCGGTCCGCACCTTCGTCGACCAGCGGTTCAGCCGCCAGGTCCACGCGCGCGCCGGGATCATCATCAACACCGGCGAGGACAACTACCTCACCACCGCCGACGCGGTCGAGGCGGCCCACACCGTCACCACCAGTCAGCTGCTCAACGAGTACTTCGCCAAGGAGGCCGGGCTCGAGGACTGGCAGCTCGGCCTCGGGCACGCTTTCGAGATCGACCCCGACCTGCCGAACTCGTTCCGGCTCGAGCTGGCCCACGCCCTGCTCGCCCGGGAGCTCTTCCCCGCTGCGCCCCTGAAGTGGATGCCGCCGACCCGCCACATGACCGGCGACGTGTTCCGCGGCAACCTGCTCGACGGGTTCTTCAACCTGGTCGGCTCGCTGACCGGGCAGGGGATCCTGCTGGTCGGGATGATGACCGAGGCCGTGGTGACCCCCTGGCTGTCCGACCGGGACATCGCGCTGCAGAACGTGCGCTACGTGCTGGAGGCCACCGGCGACCTCCACGAGGACTTCCGGCCGGCTCCCGACGGCTTCATCGCGCAGCGGGCCAAGCAGGTGCTGGGCGAGACGGTCGACCTGCTCGAGGCGATCGTCGACGACACCCTGCTGGAGGCGATCGCCGACGGCACCTTCGGGCTGATGCGCCGTCCGGCCGACGCCGGCCGAGGTCTCGACGGGGTCGCGAGGAAGTCGAGCGTCTACTACAACCCGGCCAGCGAGCTCCTGGACGGCGACCGATGAGGCAACCACCGCTCATTGAGCCTGTCGAGATGTCCGAAGGGTCGGCTCCCAGCGGACGCTGCGGAGGTCTCGACAAGCTCGACCGGCGGGGCGAGCGATGG
>JBJMHU010000066.1:0-9146 GCA_045807225.1 Ornithinibacter sp.
GCGGCGAGCTCGACATCGGTGCCTTGCTGTCGAAGCGCGCGGCCGTCATCGCCACGTCGCTTCGGGGGCGGCCCGTGGCTGAGAAGGCGACGATCGTGGCCGCCGTGCGCGAGCATGTCTGGCCCCTGGTCGCAGCCGGCCGGGTGCAGCCGATCGTGCAGTCACGGCATCCACTGGGCGATGCCGCCGCGGCGCACCGCGAGCTGGAGGCCAGCGAGCACGTGGGGAAGATCCTGCTCACGACCGGCTGAGTCGTGGTGGTCAGTGCTCAGCGGATCGCCGATGACTTCGCAGCCCCGAGGTCCGCGGGCCACTGACCTGTACCACTGGTGACACGCCACCATCCCGGCCGGCCGGTCGGGCGGGCGGGCAGCCGGCGGGCGGTGCGCACGCGCGCGGTCTGCGGCCCCTGAGCCATCTCCGTCACGGGACGTCCCGCGGCATCCAGCGCCAGGTTGCGGCGGACCGGGCTGGGCTCGCAGCCGGCATCCGCCCTGACGCCGCGGGCACCGGGTGCGGTAGACATCGGGGATGACAGTGATCGCCACGGTCCTCACCGCCCTCGTGGCACTCATCCACGTCTACATCGTCGTGCTGGAGATGTTCCTCTGGGACACCCCGCGCGGCCGGGCGGCCTTCGGCACGAGCCGCGAGCTCGCCACCCAGACCAAGGTGCTCGCCGCGAACCAGGGCCTCTACAACGGGTTCCTCGTGGCCGGCCTGGTGCTCGCGCTCGTCGGTCCCGAGGCGCACCGCTATGCCTTTGCGCTCTTCACGCTGTCGTGCGTGGTCGTGGCAGGCGTCTACGGCGCCGCCACCGCGAGCCGCCGCATCCTGTGGGTGCAGGCCCTTCCGGCAGCCCTCGCGCTCGTCGCCCAGGTGCTCGCCCACTGAGCGGATGCCGGTGACCCACCTCCGGCTCACACCGCCGGCCGGCGTACCGGCCGGGTCACCGCAGCAGCAGGTTGAGCCCCACCGTCAGCAGCACGGACAGCACGACGGAGACGAGGAGCATGACGAGGCAGCCTGCGGCGCCTCCGACCGGACGAACTCGAAGTGGACTCACCGGCCCCTCCTGCCCCATCCCCCGCCCACCATGCTTGACCCACTGGCACATACTCGGTATACATGCGCTATCACCCATGACATACCGAGTATGTGGTGCGAAAAGCAGGAGGTGCGATGTCGGTTCGGTCCGGGCTGCTGGCCCTGCTCGCCGAGGGCGACAAGTACGGCGCGCAGCTGCGCAGCGAGTTCGAGGCACGCACCGGCGGCACCTGGCCGCTCAACGTCGGGCAGGTCTACACCACCCTCGACCGGCTCGGCCGTGACGGGCTCGTCGAGTCGGCGGGGCAGCCGGATGCCGAAGGGCGCATCGCCTACCGGCTCACCCCCTTGGGGCACGCGGAGCTCGGCACGTGGTGGAGCACGCCCGTCGACCGCTCCAACACCCCCCGCGACGAGCTGACGATCAAGCTCGCCCTGGCCGTGACCGCGCCCGACGTCGACGTGCAGCGGGTCGTCCAGACCCAGCGCACCGCCACCCTGCGCCACCTGCACGACCTGACCCGGCTCAAGCGCGAGTCCATGCCGCCTCCGCCGGGCATCGCTCAGGCCCGCGCCCAGAGCGATGCCGCCAGCCGCCTCGGCCCGCTCGCCCAGCCGAGCCCCACCGGCGACAACGGCCTGGCCTGGCTGCTGGTCCTGGAGAACCTCATCTTCGCCGCCGAGGCCGAGGTCCGTTGGCTCGACCACGTCGAGACGATGCTGGCCCGCCGGCCGGCGCGCACGGCATCCCGGCCGACGGGCGCCACCACACCCACGACCACCACCACGGCGACCCGCCACCAGCCGGCCGTCAGCAGCAGCACCCGATCCGGGGGGGACCACTCATGAGCACCGCACCGCACGTCGTCATGACCGACGTCACCCGGGTCCACGGCAGCGGCGAGACCGCCGTCACCGCGCTGGCCGGCGTGAGCCTCGAGATCCGACCCGGTGAGCTCGTCGCCGTGATGGGGCCCAGCGGGTCGGGCAAGTCGACCCTGCTCAACGTCGCCGGCGGCCTGGACCGCCCCACCTCCGGAACGGTCACCATCGGTGGGTCCACGCTCACCGACCTCGGCGCACGCGACCTCGCCAAGCTGCGCCGCCGTCGGATGGGTTTCGTCTTCCAGGACTACAACCTCATCCCCAGCCTCACCGCCGCCGAGAACGTCGCCCTGCCCCTCGAGCTCGACGGCGTGCGGGCCCGCCAGGCGCGCCGGCAGGCTCGGGCGACCCTGGACCTGATGGACCTGATGGAGCTGTCCGACCGCTACCCCGACCAGCTCTCGGGCGGTCAGCAGCAGCGGGTCGCCATCGCCCGAGCGCTGGTCGGCAGCCGCCGGTTCGTGCTCGCCGACGAGCCCACCGGGGCGCTCGACAGCCACACCGGCGAGGAGGTGCTGCGGGTGCTGCGCGACCGCTGCGACGAGGGCGTCGCCGGGCTGCTCGTCACCCACGAGGCCCGGCACGCGGCGTGGGCCGACCGGGTCGTCTTCCTGCGCGACGGCGTTGTGGTCGACACCACCGGCCGCCGCGAGAGCCCGGAGGACCTCCTCGCCACGGGCGAGGCCGCGCGATGACCACCCTGGTCCGCCCCGACGCCCCGGTGGGCGACGCGGGCGAAGCGCCGCAGCGACCCCACGAGCCGAGCCGGTTCGCAGCGTGGCGCTCGAGCTGGGCCGTCGCCCTCCGGATGGCGCGCCGCGATGTCCGCCGGCACCGGGGCCGCAGCGCCCTCATCGTCGTCATGGTGGCCGTGCCCACCCTGCTGCTCAGCCTGGTGGTGACCCTGTCGATGACCCAGGAGCTGGACAGCGTCGAGAGCATCCCCTTCGTGCTCGGCTCCGGGGAGGCGGTCATCGAGGGCGTCGACGGCGCGAAGGTGTTCCAGGACGCCGACCCGCAGCGCGGGTCCAGTGGGTCGGCCGGGCCGGCCACGGCCATCCCCGGCTACGACCCGACGGCGAACGGGTTCGACAACGCCGGCGCCATCAGCGCCTTGGTCGGTGCCCCGGTGACCCCGCTGAGTGGCTTCAGCGCGCGTGCCACGCTCGGCGAGCGGAGGGTCAGCGTCGAAGGTCTTGCCGTCCCCAGGCCGGACGGGCTCGCGCCTCGGCTCCGCCTCCTCTCGGGGCGCTGGCCCCAGGGCGGGTCGGAGGCGCTGGTCACCGAGTTCGGCAGGTTCCGGGGCCTTCCCACCCAGGGGCGCCTCGTCGTGACGGTCGACCGCACCGACCACGCGTACGACGTCGTCGGCGTCGCAGCCAGCACCAGCCCCTATGGCGGCGAGGCCCTGGTCGTGCCAGCTCCACCTGCGGGCTCTGGCGCGACCGGGATCACGACCTGGTTCGTCCCGAGTGGAGACCCGGTGACCTGGGCCGAGGTACGGCGCCTCAACGACCACGGCCTGCGGGTCACCTCGAGAGCGGTGCTGCTCGACCCGCCGTCGATCAGTGAGCTGCCCCCCGAGATCCAGGGCGAGGTCGCCGGCGGCGCGGACCGGACCAGCATCATCGTCGGGCTCGGCGCGGCGATGCTGCTCATCATCACGGCCCTGCTCGTCGGGCCCGCCTTCGCGGTGAGCGCGACCCGGCAACGGCGAACGCTCGCCCTCGCCGCCAGCAACGGGGCCAGCACCGCGGTGCTGCGACGCACCGTGCTCGCGCAAGCGCTCGTGCTCGGTGGCGCGTCGGCCCTGGTCGGCACGGTGCTCGGCGTCCTCGCCACACCGATGGTCATGGGCCTCACCCGCGGCGATGGGAACTTCGGTCCGGCTCCCACGCTCGACGTGCGGTGGGGGTTGCTGGCCGGCATCGCCCTGTGCGCCCTGGGAAGCACCATGGTGGCCGCGCTCGCCCCTGCGAGACGCCTCGGCCGGCTCGACATCGTCGGCGTGATGCGTGGCCAGAGCATCTCGCCCCGACCCAGCCTCCTCGTGCTGGTGGCCGGCGTCGTGCTCACCCTCGCCGGTGCTGCCGCCGTGCTCGGCTCCACCGGCGTGGCGGGCCTGCCGGACGTCACCGGCCTGCTGGGCATCCACGACAGCGGGGAGTACGGCATCACCATCGGCGCCGTCGTGCTGGTCCTGGGCACCCTCTTCCTGGTGCCCGTCATCCTCGCCGGTGTCGGCCGGCTCGGGAGCCACCTCCCGACGACGCTGCGGATGGCGGCTCGCGACCTCGCCCGGCACCGCTCGCGAAGCGCCCCGTCGGTGGCAGCCGTGCTCGCTGCCGTCGCCGGCCTCACCTTCGGGCTCACCGGGCTGGCCAGCGACACGGAGCAGAACCGGCAGCAGTACCAGCCGCAGGCCCTCCCCGGTGAGGCGGTGATCAACCTCTACGGACCGGAACCCCCTTCGCTCGAGGCACTGCGGGCCGCCGCTCCCGGCCTGCTGATCACCCCGAACGCCGTCTTCGACACCAAGGACCCGTTCGCCGACGGCGGCGACGGCACCATCCCGACAGAGCCCTACCGGGTCGGCTTCCTGAACGTGGTACCACCCGGTTGCACCGCGGCCCGCACCGTGCGGGACCCCGAGTGGGAGGCGCGGCAGGAGGCCGCCTTCCGCGCCGCCGAGGCTGCGGGGACCCAGGACACCCTGCCGCCGAGCATCGCGCCGTGCTCCGTCGGCGGCACGACCTTCGAGGGCAGTGGCCAGGTGCTGCTCCTGCCGGTCGACGAGATGGTCCGCCGCTTCGGTCTCGACGCCATCCAGGCCGATGCCGTGCGCGCCGGCGCCGTCGCCGCCCGCGACCTGCCGGCCAGCGCCACACGCGGCTCCACCGTCACGCTCGCCCGGGGCACCTCACTCATCGACCCCGCGGCCACCGGGCCGGTCGACCCACAGGTGCAGGTGGAGCAACAGGTCGAGCTCGCGGTGCTCGAGCTGCCCCGCGGCCCCGAGACGGAGGGGAAGATGCTGAACGCCAGCCTCGTCCTCGCGTCCGACACCGCGACCACCAAGGGATGGCCGACGCGCCCGGCGAGCCTCACCCTGCGCAACCCGTCCGGCACCCCCATCACGGAGCCGGTCGGCGAGAAGCTGCAGCAGGCCGCCGGTGACGAGCTGCAGGTCAGCATCGAGCGGGGCTTCACGCGCGACGACTCGCTGGTCGTCGCGGTGCTCATCGGCATCTTCGCGCTGCTCATCCTGGTCATCACCCTGACCTCGACCGCGCTGACGCTCGCCGAGCAGCAGACCGACCAGGCCACCCTGGCGGCGCTCGGGGCGACCCGAGGCACCCGACGGCTGATGGCCGGCGCGGCGGCGTTCCTGTTGGCGGCGGTCGGGTGCGTGCTCGGCGTCGCCGTCGGCCTGGTGCCCGGCACCGCGATCGCGCGTCCCCTGACCAGCACCAGCTGGACCGGCAACGGCCTCCCGGCAGAGGCCACGACCACCCTCGTCATCCCTTGGCCGGCCCTGCTCGTCGTGGGAGTGCTGGTGCCGCTGGTCGCCGGCGTGATCGCGTGGGCCGGGATCCGCAAGGCACCCCAGGTCACCCGCCGCGCCACCTGACCCGGCCTCCAGATCCGACGCCGTGCGGATCTTCCGTCCCCGGGGGTGGGAGGACCGCAATCGGTCGGCACGGCATCCGACGTCGTGCGGTTCACCCCACGGTCACCGCGGCGAGGGGGGTGCGAGAACCGTGCGCACGTGGCACGAGTTCGGGGATGGCCGGGGCTGGCTGCCCGGGCCGGTAGAATCGGAGGTGCACAGGGTCCTGGTGCGTCGTTGGAGGCGGGTTCGGCGCACGCTCGCTCCGCCCTACCCGGGCGCAGACCTGGAAGCCCTCGATGTCCCCCCTTGCCTCCTACCGGCGGTTGTTCACCCTCGCCGGCCCGCTCTACGTCGCCGTGGCCTTCGTCGGCCGGCTCCCCCTGGCGATGGCCCAGATGGGAACCCTGCTGCTCGTCGCCGGCACCACCGGCTCGTACGGCGCCGGCGGTGCCGCAGCCGGCGCCCTCGCGATCGCGAATGCCGTGGGGTCACCGGTCGCGGGCAGCCTCGCCGACCGCGTCGGCCAGCGGCCCGTGGTGCTGGTGCAGTCGGTGCTCGGCGGCCTCGGACTGCTGGCGCTGGTCGCGCTGGCCCACGCGCAGGTCGACCCCGTCCTCGTCGTGGCGACCGCCGCCCTGGCCGGTGCCGCGATGCCGCAGATCGGGCCGCTCGCCCGGGTGCGGTGGCGCCCGATCACCCGCAAGGAGCAGCACCACCAGCCGCACCTGATGGAGGCCGCCTTCTCCTACGAGGGTGCGGCCGACGAGGCCTCCTTCGTGCTCGGCCCGGCCCTGCTCGGGCTGATCGTCGTCGCGGCCAGCCCCGAGCTGGCGCTGGTCGTCGCCGCCGGCATCCTGCTCGTCTTCGGCTGCGCGTTCGCACTCCACCCCACGGCCCGGCTGGCGCACACCCACCGCGCCGCCGTCGTGGCGGGGGCCCGGCTGGTGACGGCGACGTTCGCCGTCCTGCTCGTGGCCCAGCTGCTCATCGGCGTCGTCTTCGGCTCCATCCAGACCGGCACCACCGTGCTCGCCACGGATGCCGGGCAGGCCGGCATCGCCGGCCTGGTGCACGCCTCGCTCGGGGTCGGGTCGGTCATCGCCGGGCTGGCGGTCGCTGCCCTTCCTGCTCGGTTCGGCTATGCCGCAAGGGTTCTGGTGGCGGCGCTCGGGCTGGCACTGCTGTCGCTCCCCCTGCTGGTGACCGACACGATCCCCCGGCTGTTCGCGGTCGTCCTGGTGCTCGGGTTCGTGGTCGCGCCCTACATGATCAGCGTGTTCATGCTCGGCGAGCGCGCTGCGCCGGCATCGCGCGTCGGCGCGGCGATGACGCTGCTCGCCGGTGCCACCGGCCTCGGGTATGCCGTGGGCTCGACCGCCGCCGGCCGGCTCGCCGACCTGCACGGCCACACCGGCGCCTTCGCGGTGACGGTCGCGGCAGCGGCATCCGCCGCAGTGCTGGCCGCGGTGTCCCAGCCGATGCTGCGCCGCATCGGCAGGCCCGACCACAGCGCGCCGCTCGGTGCCCAGCGGGAGGGGCCGGTCTCCACCAGCGCGTGAGCGCACCCGCGACGAACCTTCGACAAAGATGTGTCGAGGTGCATCCGGCGGAGCGGCCCACGCGGAAGAGGAGGTGTCATCCACCTCCACCCGAAGGACACGAGCATGCGCACTCTTCTCGCCGGGGCCGCGGCCCTGGCCGTCACCGCCCTGCCGATCGCGGCGTTCGCGACGCCGGCCGCCGCGGCCGACGACGCCACCGTCGTCGTCGTCCACGGCGTCCCGGACCTCACGGTCGACGTCTACGTCAGCGCCGACGCCACCTACACCAAGGAGGAGGCGCTGCTGACGAACTTCACACCCGGCACCGTCACCGACCCGGTGAAGCTGGCCGGTGGCACCTACAACCTGGCCGTCTTCCCGGCCAAGGCCGACCCCTCCGGTGACCCCGCCATCGAGGCCAACGACGTGACCGTGCCCGCCGGTGCGAACATCACCGTCGCGGCCCACCTCGACGCCGACGGCAAGCCCGTCCTGACCCCGTTCGTCAACGACGTGAGCAAGGTGGCCGCCGGCCAGGGCCGCCTCATCGTGCGGCACACCGCCGCCGCGCCGCCTGTCGACGTTCTCGCCGGTGGCACCGCGGTGTTCACGGACCTCGCCAACCCGGACGAGGCCAAGGCCGACCTGCCGGCCGGCACCGTCTCCGCATCGGTCGCCCTGGCCGGCACCACCGACCCGGTCATCGGCCCGGCCGACGTTCCGGTCGTCGAGGGCCAGGCCACGATCGTCTACGCGTGGGGCTCGGCAGCGGACAAGAACCTCGCCGTCGCCGTGCAGACCATCTCCGGGTTGCACAGCTCGCCGTCCGGCGTGCCTTCCGGCACCGCTGACACCCCGGCCGACCGCGCGCCCCTGCTGCTCGGCGGCCTCGCCCTGCTCGGCATGGTCGTCGCCGGCGGAGCCGCTGCCCAGGCCCGCCGGGTGCGCGTGAACGACTGACGGTGCAGGTCTGACCCCACCCGAACCGACCCGGTCGTATGCCGGGGGTCCGCTCCCAGCGGACCCCCGGCATCCCCGCCGGTACCCACCACCCACCCGCTCCACCCAGGAGGCTGCCGTGACCTCGAGCACGCGACGACGCGCCTGGAGCGCCGTGACCGTCATGGCCCTCGTGACGTCCGTGGCCGCGCTGGTCGCCCTGGCCGCGCAGTTCGTCGGGCGCCCCGAGTCCTCGGCCGGCACCACCCTCAGCGACGCGCGGTCCACCGCGAGCGCGCCGCCCAGCGCTGCCACACCCACCCCCTCTCCGACGCCGTCCGGTCCCGTCCCCAGCCGGTCGCGTGCGCCGGTCGGCACCCGTGACGGCTCCCTCGACGCGCTGGAGACCACCGGCGCCTCGGCCCCCGCCCGACTGGTCATCCGCGACCTGGGCGTCGACGCCACCATCACGGGTGTCGGCGTGCAGGAGGACGGCGCGATGGTCATCCCCGCCGCCCCCACGAGTGTGGGGTGGTACCGGTACGGCTCTGCTCCCGGCGACCCGGAGGGCAACACGGTGATCGCCGGTCACGTGGCCACCCGCGAGGACGGTCCCGGCGCCCTCGCTCCCCTGCGCGGCGCGAAGCCGGGCATGCGCGTGACCGTCACCACCGCGGACGGCACGAAGCGCCGCTACGAGGTCGTGGGCCGCGAGCTGGTCGTCAAGAAGGCCCTGCCGGTCGACGAGATCTTCGCGCGCGACGGGAAGCCCCTGCTCGTGCTCATCACCTGCGGAGGCGAGTACCTTCCCGAGCTGCGCAGCCACCGCGACAACGTCGTGGTCACGGCGGTCCCGCTACCGGCGGGATGACGCGTCAGCGGCGGCTGAGCACCGCACCGGTCGTCGACGTCGTGGCGGTGGTGCTGGTTGCTGGTGCTCGTCTCCAGCCTGCCGGTCTGCTGGCCCAGCGTCACGCGCACGCCTGCGCGTACGCCAGAACCTGCTCAGCCCGGCGGCGACGCGGCCGGCATCCCGAACGCCAGCCCCTGACCCGGCTGGCTCTGGCCCAGGACGGCCGGCTCTGGCGCCGGGCCGGGGCAACATCGACCAATAGGTCAAA
>JBJMHU010000067.1:0-6904 GCA_045807225.1 Ornithinibacter sp.
CCGCACACCCGCCCGGTCGGGATGACGGCCCACGCCACCAACACCGCGCTCATCGGCGACTCCGAGTCGCCGTTCGGTCGCGTGCAGGTGCCCGGGTCGATCGGCGCCCTGCTCGAGCTGCGCCTCGGTGAGGCCGGCCACGACGCGGTCGGCTTCGCCATCCACGTGCCGCACTACCTCGCCGGGTCGGAGTGGCCCGAAGGCGCGCTGGCCTCGCTCAACGCCATCGTCGACGTGACCGGCCTGAACCTGCCCAACGACGACCTGGTCACCCGGGCGCGCGCCAACCAGCAGGCCATCGCCGCCGAGGTCGACGGCAACGAGGAGGCCGGCGCCGTCGTGACGGCGCTGGAGCAGCAGTACGACACCTACCTCGAGGGGCGCCAGCGCCCGAGCCTGCTGGCCACCGAGGCCTCGCAGATCCCGTCCGCCGACGAGCTCGGCGAGGACTTCGAGAACTTCCTGCGCTCGGTCAACGACGACGACCAGCCCTGACGCCTTTGCTCGTCCGCCCGGTGCGGGAAAGCTGACCTTCGCACCGGGACCTTTCCCGGGCGAAGGTCAACCTTCGGGTGCGTGGCCGGCCGGCTGAGCCCGGTGGGCTGTCAGTCCTTCGCGTCCGACCACCGGGCGATCACCGAGGTGTCGGCGACGAAACGCACGGGCGCACCCCCGGCCCAGCGCCGGGCGGCGTCGTCGAGCGCCCGGTCGACCCGCGCCGCCACCTCGGCGGCGTGCTCGACCGGCGCGTGCACCAGCAGCTCGTCGTGCAGGCAGAGCACCACCTGCGCCCCCAGGTCACGGGTGGTCGCGCGCACCGTCGCGGCCCAGGCCTTGAACAGCTCGGCCGCCGCTCCTTGGATGATCGCGTTGCGCGCGAACCGGCCGCGCGCGGCGTCGAGCGCCGGGTCGGCGCCGACCGGGCTGCCGGCCAGGAACCGGCCGGTGGGGATCAGCCGCCCACCATAGGTGCGCAGCGGCTCACCCCGCCGCCCGGCCGCCGCCGCCCGCTCGAGCAGACCCATCGCCACCGGGTAGGCGCGCTCCAGCCCCTTGAGCGCCTCGCCCGCCGCACCGCTGCGCTGCCCGTACATCGCCGCCAGCACCGCCACCTTCGCCACCGGGCGCTCCACGCCCAGCCGCTGCGCGACCGGTGCGTAGAGGTCGTCGGCCCGGGTGGCGGCCGCGAACGCCACGTCGCCGGACACCACCGCCAGCACCCGCGGCTCGATCTGCCCGAGGTCGGCCCGCACGAACACGTGCCCCTCGTGCGCGGCGACGCCAGGGCGCAGCACGGCCGGCAGGTTGTGCAGGCCGTTCTCGGCGGTCATCCGACCGGCGGCGCCGTCGCAGGCCGTCCAGCGTCCGCGCAGCCGGTCGTCGGGACCGACGTGCGCGTCGAGCCAGCGGTAGCCGTAGGTCGTGGCGATGCGCTCGTCGCGCCGCCAGTCGAGCAGGGCCCCCACCAGCGGGTGCACCGTGCGGTAGGGCTCGAGCACCCACTTTCGGGTGTTCGGCACGTCGACCCCCACGGCGTGGAGCAGCTCGAGCACCTGCGCCGGGTTGCGCAGGTCGGTCGACTCGCGGCCGGGTGCACACCGCAGCACCAGCGCGTCGCGGGCCCGTCGGGTGGCCGCCTCGTCGGCCTCGGTCGCGGGTCGGGGGCCGACCGCGTCGGCCAGCAGCTGCTCCGTGCGGGCCCGGTCGATGGGCAGCCCGTCGCGCCGCAGCTCCAGGCAGAGCACCGCGGCCGCCGACTCGGACAGCACCGTCCCCACCAGGCGCACCGAGCCCGCCGCGGCGGTGTCGTGCTGCAGGTTCGCGGTGTCGAGTGCCGCCTGCGCCCAGGTCTGCAGGTGGGCGGGGTCGCGCAGCCACTCCTCGTGGTCCCCGCGCAGGTGCCCGGCCGCGTCGACGAGCGAGTCCGGCCCGATGGGTGGGGTGTTCGCCGCGAACTCGAACAGGTCGCCGGTCGGGGGAGCGGGCACCTCGTCGACCGGGATGCCGTGTGCCGCCGCCCAGCACTGGCCGGCGGTGGCGCTCCACCCGCCGTGCAGGAGCCGGTGCGCCTCGGCGACGTCCCAGGCGCGCGCGACCGGCACCCCGGCATCCACCAAGGCGGTGGCCGCCGACTCGGCCGACCACCACACCCAGCGTGGCGCCGCGGCCGCCTCGAGGCGCGCCGCCGCCTGCGTGACCTCGGCCAAGGGGCCGGTGTGGCACCGCCCGTCGTGGAGGAGGGCGGCGCTGGGCTCGCCGGCCCCCGGAGGCGTGACGGCGAGCACCGCGACGTCTCCGGGGATCATGCCGAGCAGCGTAGGCGGGCGGTCCGTCACCGTCGGTCACGCCCGGTCGGAACGGACTCCGGACGTGGCAGGATGACGAGACGAGGTGGCCGCACGGGCTGCCGGCAAGGGTCCGAGGAGGACGACGTGGCATTGCTCGGCATCGGTGGGAGCCGCGAGGGACAGGCGGTCAAGGACGTCCGCAGCGCCCTGGAGCAGGCCGAGTCCGGCCCCAAGGACGAGGGCGTGCTGGGCAACCAGGCGACCCGCCTGGTGCAGAACATCCTCGACCTCGGCATCGACGGCAAGGGCTGGTTCCACTCGGCCGACAAGGTGGCCGGTCACGCCCTGGCCTCCCACCCCGACCCCGAGGCGGCCGTCGACGCCATCGTGCGCCAGCACGTGCGGCTCGGCGCGGCATCCGGCTTCGTCACCAGCGTCGGCGGTTTCATCACGCTGCCGGTGGCGCTGCCGGCCAACGTCCTGGGTTTCTACCTCATCGCCACCCGGATGACGGCCGCGATCGCCAAGGTGCGAGGCTACGACCTGCGTCAGGAGGAGATCCGCACCGCGGTGCTGCTCACGCTCGTGGGGGCCGACGCCGACGACCTGCTCAAGAAGGCGGGGATGGCGTCGCCCGGCGGCACGCTGAGCAACCTCGCCGCCCAGCGGCTCCCCGGCCCGGCGATGATGGTCATCCAGAAGGGTGTCGGCTTCCGGCTGCTCGCGACCGCCGGCAAGAACATGTTCGTGCGGCTGGGCAAGATCGTGCCGATCGTCGGTGGTGTCATCGGTGCCGGGCTCGACGGGTTCATGCAGCACCGGGTGTCGGTCAGCGCCAAGCGCGAGTTCCCCCCGGCCCGGGCCACGGTGTCCGCGGCGGGCTCCACGGGGCAGGTGGAGTCCGCCTGAGGGAACCGTAGTCTGCGCTCACTCGTCGTTCGTGATGGAAAATGGGCCGCAGGTGCCCGAGCCAGCCAGGAGGAACCCAATGTCCAGGAACGCCCGCATCGCGTCAGTCGTCGCCGTTGCCCGCGCGGTCCGGATGGCAGTGCGCCCCGGCGGCCCGTCGATCGGGGAGCGGGCCGGTGCCGTGCCCCGGATGGTCCGGGCGACGCTCAGCGGTGACTACGTCGGCGTGTCCAAGGGCCGGCTGCTCATGATGCTGGCCGCCGCGGGCTACCTCGTCTCGCCGCTCGACCTGATCCCCGAGGCGGTGCTGCCCATCGTCGGCCTGGCCGACGACGCACTCGTGCTCAGCTGGCTGGCCACCCGGCTGGTCGAGGAGACCGAGGCGTTCCTGGAGTGGGAGAAGGCAACCGTGGCGGCTCCGGCCGGTTCGGGTGGCGGTTCCGCGGGCGGCGCGTCGTATGCCGGTGGTGGCGGCCCCACCGACGCGTCCAACGGCGCAGCCCGGCCTGCGGCGGCGCAGACCGTCCCCGGCGACGTCGTCCGCTGAGCCGCTCCACCCGTCCAGCCGCCGACCCGCTGAGCCGCCCCGCTGAGCCCCGCCCGCTGAGCCGCCCCGAGGGGGGTCCGTCGTCCACAGGCCGGCACGGTGCCACAGCGTCGTCCACAGCGGCTCGACCCGACTGGAACGGGTGCGTCGACCCCCACCAGCGTGGTCGGCATGACAGCAGACATCACCCTTCGAGGCCCCGGCGACGTCGTCGCGATCCTGCCCTACCAGCTGGGCTACCACCCCCACGACAGCGTCGTGGTCATCTCCCTCAAGGGGAAACGCGTGGGCCTGGTGGCCCGCGCCGACCTGCCACCCGAGAGGTTCGTCGGCGACGTGGTGGCGTCCCTGATGGGTCCGCTCGTCCGCGACGGTGCTACGTCGGTCATCCTCGTCGGCTACGAGGACGTCCCCGACGCCAGCCAACCGCTGCTCCTCGACCTCGTCGAGCAGCTCGAGCAGGCCCGCATCGACGTCGTCGACGTGGCGGTGGTCCGGGAGGGGCGCCGCTACTCACCCATCTGCTCCGAGCCCTGTTGCCCACCCGACGGGGTGGAGCTGCCCGACCCCGCAGACGTCCCGGGCGTGGCGGAGTACGTCGCGCTGGGCCGTTCCCCGCTGCGGTCCCGGAGCGACGTCGAAGGGCTGGTCGCCCCTGAGCCGTGGCGGTGCCTGGGGGTCGCCCGAGCCGTGGCGTCGCGAGCACGGATGCCGCGTCGCCGGCGTCGGTCCGTCGCCGCGTGGAGCGTGCTGCTCGACCGGAGCGAGAAGGGACGCCGGCCCCTGGACCGTGCGGTCGTGGCCGACCTGGCTCTCGGCCTGGCCGACATCCCCTGGCGCGACGGGTTGATCGCCTGGCTGGTGCCGTCCGTCCTGCCGACCGACAAGATCGACCGCACCGTGCTGGCACTGCTCGGCTCGGCCCTGCCGACCTGGGGCGGCATGGGCCCGGGCGCAGCACAGCCTTTCGGGCTGCGCCTCGCCCCCGAGGGGGTCCGGCCCGCATCGCAGTGGGGTGGTCCCGCCGGGCCGGCCGCTGGCGAGGCGGGTGACGACTCCGCCGGGCGCGGCGGCGCTGCGCGCCGGCAGGCCGAGCGCGAACCGCTGTCGGTCGAGCGCGAGGACCTCCTGCACCGCCTGCTGGCGCTCTGCCGCTCCGTGCCCGACGAGTGCCCAGACCTGGCCGCAGCCGTGTGCACCGTCGCGGCTCACGTCGCCTGGGTCGGTGGTGATGGCGCCATCGCTCGGGCAGCGGTCGAGCGTGCGCTACGCCTGGCGCCCGAATACCGGCTGGCGCAGCTGCTCGTGCAGCTGGTCGACATCGGTCTGCGGCTGCCGTCAGTCACTGCGCAGGCCGACCGCTCGGGCACCTTGGGTGAGGCCGGCTGACGGCACGGTGGGCGTTTCGGCTGCGGTCGCTCGGCCGGGCCGTGCTCTCGAACCTGATCGGTCGAGAACACCGGGTGCGTGCGTGCCCGTCACTCGGGACGCAGGCCATGCCGCCGTACGGCGCGGGTAGCATGGATGCCGGTCATGAGTCCCAGTGCCAAACCCCGGTTTGCTGGGCGGCAACCCTCCTCGCGGTGGGGTGCCCCGGGTGATGACCTGGCCGCACCACACGGTGTGGCAAGCGCGAGCACGAGGAGTTTCTGTCATGACGGCCACCCCGACGAGGTCGACCGCCGCGGTCTGGCGTCCCGGCGACCCCGTCGGTGACCGCCGCTTCGCCTCGATCGGTGACCTGGTGCTGGAGCGCGGTGGGGTGCTGCCCGACGTGACCATCGCGTACGAGACGTGGGGCACCCTGTCTGCGTCCGGGGACAACGCCGTGCTCGTCGAGCACGCGCTGACCGGTGACTCCCACGTCGTCGGGGACTCCGGGCCGGGGCACCCGTCGCCCGGCTGGTGGCCCGGCCTGATCGGGCCCGGCGCACCGCTGGACACCGACCACCTGTTCGTCGTCGCGAGCAACGTCCTCGGGGGGTGCCAGGGCACGACGGGGCCGTCCTCGCCCGACCCTCGAGGGCGTCCCTGGGCTGGCCGGTTCCCGTTCGTCACGATCCGAGACCAGGTCGCCGCCGAGGTAGCCCTCGCCGACGCGCTCGGCATCGCGCGCTGGCACGGCGTGCTCGGTGGCTCGATGGGTGGCATGCGGGCCCTCGAGTGGGTGGCCGGGCACCCCGAGCGGGTGGAGCGTGCCCTGGTGCTCGCCTCGACGCCCTATGCCACCGCCGACCAGGTGGCCTGGTGCCAGCCCCAGCTGCTCGCGATCCGGTCCGACCCCGCCTTCAACGGCGGCGACTACTACGGCCGAGAGGAGTGGCCGGTCGTGGGCATGGGCATCGCGCGGCGGATCGCGCACACCACCTACCGCCACGAGGCCGAGCTCGACGACCGGTTCGGGCGCCGGCCGCGGGTGGGGGAGGACCCGCTCGGGGGCGGTGGGCGCTACGACGTCGAGAGCTACCTCGACCACCACGCCGCCAAGCTGGCGCGCCGCTTCGACCCCAACAGCTACGTCGTGCTCACCGAGGCGATGAACAGCCACGACGTCGGTCGTGGTCGCGGTGGCCTCGCCGCTGCCCTCGCCGGCTTCGCCGGCGCGCTGCACGTGGCGGGTGTGACGACCGACCGGCTCTACCCGCTGCGGCTCTCGGAGGAGATCGCCGACGCCCATGCCGGGTCCGTGATGTCGGTGATCGAGTCACGCCACGGCCACGACGGCTTCCTCGTCGAGACCGAGCAGGTGGGCGGGGTCATCGCCCGAGCGGTGAGCGAGGCCTGAGCCGCTCCTCCTGCGGTAACGTGCCTGACGTAGACACCGCGCCGTCTGCCCTCAGGAGGAGATCGTGACCATCGTCGTCGGGTTCGTTCCCACGAAGGAGGGGCGGGCCGCACTCGCTCGCTCGGTGGAGGAAGCCAAGACACGCCGATCACGGCTCGTGGTGATCAACTCCAACCGCGGGGGTCGCGACTTCGACGACGAGTCCACCCAGGCGGCCGAGGCCGAGCTCCAGCGGGTCAAGGACGAGCTGGGCGGCGACGGCCTCGAGCTCGAGGTGCGCCAGCTGGTGCGAGGCAACGAGCCGGCCGAGGACCTCATCTCCGTGGCCAACGAGACCGACGCCGACCTCATCGTCATCGGCCTGCGCCGCCGCAC
>JBJMHU010000068.1:0-10265 GCA_045807225.1 Ornithinibacter sp.
GCGGCGGTCACCTTGCGCAGGGTGCGGTGGTGGGGGTCCATGGTCGTCTCGGCGAGCTGGTCGGCATCCATCTCGCCCAGGCCCGTGTACCGCTGCAGCGGCTTGGTCTTCTTGCCCCGCTTGGTCAGCGACGCCATTAGCCGGCGCATCTCGGCCTCGGAGTAGGTGTAGATGACCTCGTTGGCCTTGGAGCCGGGGTTCATGACCTCGATGCGGTGCAGCGGCGGCACGGCGGCGTAGACCCGCCCGGCCTCGACGAGCGGGCGCATGTAGCGGAAGAACAGGGTGAGCAGCAGGGTGCGGATGTGGGCGCCGTCGACGTCGGCGTCGGTCATGATGATGACCTTGCCGTAACGGGCCGACTCGAGGTCGAAGGTGCGCCCGGAGCCGGCCCCGATGACCTGGATGATGGCGGCGCACTCGGCGTTGCCGAGCATGTCGGTGACCGAGGCCTTCTGCACGTTGAGGATCTTGCCGCGGATCGGCAGCAGCGCCTGGTGGTCGCTGCTGCGGGCCAGCTTGGCCGTGCCGAGGGCGCTGTCGCCCTCGACGATGAACAGCTCGGTGCGCTCGACGTCGGTGCTGCGGCAGTCGGCGAGCTTGGCCGGCAGGGTCGAGGACTCCAGGGCGGTCTTGCGGCGCTGGGTCTCCTTGTGCAGCCGCGCGCTGATCCGCGACTTCATCTCGGAGGTGACCTTCTCGAGCAGCAGCGCCGCCTGCTGCTTCTCGCCCCGCTTGGTGGAGACCAGCCGCTCGGTGAGCTCCTTCTCGACCACCTTGGCCACGATGGCGCGCACGGCGTTGGTGCCGAGCACCTCCTTGGTCTGCCCCTCGAACTGCGGCTCGGCCAGGCGCACGGTGACCACGGCGGTCAGCCCGGCGAGGGCGTCGTCCTTCTCGAGCTTGTCACTGCCCACCTTCAGGCGGCGCGCGTTGAGCTCGAGCTGGCGGCGCAGCACCTTGAGCAGGGCCTGGTCGAAGCCGGCCAGATGGGTGCCGCCCTTGGGTGTGGCGATGATGTTGACGAACGAGCTGACCCGGGTGTCGTAGCCGGTGCCCCAGCGCACCGCGACGTCGACGGCGCACTCGCGCACGACCGCGGTGGGGCTCATGTGGCCCTTGGCGTCGAGCACCGGCACCGTCTCGGTGAAGGTGCCGGTGCCCTGCAGCCGCCACACGTCGGTGACCGGCGGGTCGGGGGCGAGGAACTCACAGAACTCGGAGATGCCACCGTCGTGGAGGAAGACCTCCTCGGTGGGCTCCTCACCGCGCAGGTCGCGGATGACGAGGGTGAGCCCGGGCACCAGGAAGGAGGTCTGCCGGGCCCGCGAGACCAGGCCCTCGAGGTCGAAGGTCGCCTCGCGCAGGAAGATCTGCGCGTCGGCCCAGTAGCGCACCCGGGTGCCGGTGACGCCACGTCGGGTGGTGCCGATGACCTCGAGCTCGCTGATGCTGACGTAGGGCGTGAACGGGTGCTCGGGATCCTTGGCCCCCTTGGCCCCCGCGACGTCGGAGAACACCCCCGGCTCACCGCGCCGGAAGCTCATGGCGTAGGTCTTGCCGCCGCGGTCGACCTCGACGTCGAGGCGCGAGGACAGCGCGTTGACCACCGAGGCACCCACCCCGTGCAGGCCGCCGGATGCCGTGTAGGAGCCGCCGCCGAACTTCCCACCCGCGTGCAGCCGGGTGTAGACCAGCTCGACCCCGGTGAGGCCGGTGCGCGGCTCGATGTCGACCGGCACCCCGCGGCCGTTGTCGCGGACCTCGACCGAGCCGTCGTGGTGCAGGGTCACCTCGACCCGGTCGCAGTGCCCGCCGAGCGCCTCGTCGACCGCGTTGTCGATGATCTCCCACAGGCAGTGCATGAGCCCACGCGAGTCGGTGGAGCCGATGTACATGCCGGGACGCTTGCGGACCGCCTCGAGCCCCTCGAGGACCTGGAGGTGGTGGGCGGTGTACTCGGACGCGGACTTGGTCGTCGCGGCCTTCTTCGCAGCGGTCGTCGGCACGTGGGGAAGGTTAGTCGCCGGGTGCGACGGCCCCCGACAGGCGCACCGGGCCCCGCCCGGGCATCCGCCGGACGGCCGTCTCGCGGCCTGGGACGACGCCGACCGCCAGGTCACGATCCGGACATGACGAGGGCCACATGGACCGACCCTGCACGGCGGGAAGCATCTGCCGTGATTGACTGTTGCTACGCCTGCCATCCACAAAGGTGGCACGAACCGAACTACCGAGCGAGACCCAAGCGAGCCGAGGAGGCCCGACGTGAACGCCGCACTGGCACCGACCCTGACCGCAGCGGACCGTTGCGACCGCTGCAGCGCCCAGGCCTACGTGCGCGCCACGCTCCACGCGGGTGGCGAGCTGCTCTTCTGTGCGCACCACGGGCGTGAGCACATCCCCGCACTGGTGGGCCTGGCCGACATCCACGACGAGAGCGAGCGGCTGATGGAGCCCAGCTCGGTCGGCGGTAGCCCCGACTGACGTGGAGTCCGGCTCCGACAGCCTCGGCGCGCTCGTCCCGCCCGTCCTGATCGTGATCGGCCTGCTCGGCATCGTCGTGCCGGTGCTCCCCGGCCTGGTCCTGGTGCTGGCGGGCGTGCTCGTGTGGGCCCTGATGGAGGGTTCCGCGCTGGGCTGGACCGTCTTCGCCGTGAGTGCTCTGGTCGCGGCCGCCGGCTACGTGCTGCAGTACACCCTGCCGGGGCGTCGCATGCGCGAGCGTGGGGTGAGCTCGTCGACGCTGCTTCTGGCGGTGGTCTTCGGGATCGTCGGCTTCTTCGTCATCCCGGTGGTGGGGGCCATCGTCGGCTTCGTGCTCGGCATCTTCGTGGTCGAGCTGGGGCTCAGCAGGAACGGGTCGCAGGCCTGGACCCGCACCAAGCACGCGCTCGTGGCCGTGCTGCACAGCATGGGCATCGAGCTGGCCGCCGCGCTTGTGGTGACGGCCCTGTACGTCGTGGGCGTGCTGGCGTCCTGACGCCGGCGGGGCCGTAGGCCCGGCGGCTCACCAGTTGTTCTGGCGGCGTTCCCAGCGCTCGTCGAGGCGGTTCATGAAGGAGCTCTTGCCCTTCTTGCGGCCGCCCTTGGCCCGCGGGTCGGTCGTGCCGTCGCTGCGCACGGCACCGAGGCGGGCCCGTCTGGGCGGCGTGGCGGCGAAGACGGCGGACGCGACCATCAGGGCGAACCCCCCGGCGCCGACCCACATGGTGGTGCTGACGCCCACGAGCACCAGAGCCAGACCGGCGATGACGCCTATGGCGCCGACCACCCACCGCCGCCGTTGCAACGTGGCCAGCGACCGGCCCTGCATCTGCGAGGCGAACTTGGGGTCCTCGGCAGCAAGAGCCTGCTCCATCTGTTCGAGCATCTTCTGCTCGTGCTCTGAGAGGGGCACAGATCCTCCCGTGGTCGGCCCGAGTCGCCCGGTGGGCGGCCCTATGTTGTCCTCTGACCCTCAGGATAGGTCGCGCGGTCGCCTCGCGGAAGCGGATGTGTCACCTTCGATGAGACTGGCTGGTCTCACCGACCCCGATCCGAACCTCGAGCGGGCCCGGTCGACGGCCCGGTCGGCGTCGCGCCAGCCGTGCTCGCGCTCGCCGATGACCCCCTGGATGGGCGCCTGAGCAGCGTCGACGAGCTTCTCGAGGCGCACCCCGACCAGCCGGATGCGGGCCCGCTGCAGCCCGAGGGCGTCGAACAGGCCGACCGCGGCCTCGTGGATGGCCCGGCCGCTGTCGGTGGGCTCGCGCAGGGTGCGCGAGCGGGTGATCGTCGTGAAGTCGCTGAACCGCACGCGCAGGGTGACGGTGCGGCCGGTCATGCCGGCGGCCCGCATCCGGGCCGCGGTGCGCTCGCTGAGCGCCAGCAGGCGCCGGGAGATCTCGGCGGCGTCGTCGATGTCGTAGTCGAAGGTCTGGTCGCTGCCGATGCTCTTCTCGCGCTGCTCGCGCTCGACCGGCCGCGGGTCGCGCCCCCAGGCCAGCTCGTGCAGGTGGTGGCCGGTGGCGTCGCCGAGGCCACGCACGAGGGTGGCGAGCGGGGTGTGCGCGATGTCGGCGACGGTGCGCAGCCCCAGGCGCACCAGGGCCTCCTCCGTGCGCTCCCCCACGCCCCACAGGGCCCCGACCGGCAGCTGCTGCACGAACGGCACCACCTCGTCGCGGGGCACGACGACCATGCCGTCGGGCTTGGCCAGGCCCGAGGCGAGCTTGGCGACGAACTTGGTGGGGGCCACCCCGACCGAGCAGGTGATGCCCTGCTCGTCGTGCACGGTGTCGCGCACGTGCTGGCCGATGACGGCGGGGCTGCCCAGCAGGCGCACCGCGCCGGAGACGTCGAGGAACGCCTCGTCGAGCGAGAGCGGCTCGATGACCGGGGTCACCGAGCGGAAGGTCTCCATGACCGCGGCGGAGATCGAGCTGTAGAGGGCGTGGTCGGGCGGCAGCACGGTGGCCTGCGGGCACAGCCGCCGGGCCCGGGCCATCGGCATGGCCGAGGTGACACCGAAGCGGCGGGCCTCGTAGGTGGCCGAGAGCACCACGCCGCGGTTGCCGCCACCGATGATGACCGGTGTGCCGACCAGGTCGGGGTGCGAGAGCAGGGTCGCGGACGCGTAGAAGGCGTCCATGTCGACGTGCAGCACCGTGCAGCCGGTGTCGTCGGGCGGCTCGCTGGAGTCGCGGGTGGGCAGGGCGAACTGTCGACGGCTCATCGGTGGCCCCCGCCGGCGTCAGTCCCGGGTCGCGAGGACGTGCCGCACGCTGCCCAGGTCGCCGAGCAGCGGGTGGTCGGGGTGGTGGCTGGCGACGTCCTCGAGCGCCAGCAGGGCGGCCCGGTCGGCCTCGGAGTCGACCAGGGCCGAGGGGACCAGGTCGCTGAAGATGCGCACGCCGGAGCTCTGCACGGTGGTGAGGCCGTGAGCGAGCAGCAGGGCACGCACCGCCGGCTCGTCGAAGCGTCGCGGTGCGGGGTCGTCGTCACCCCAGCGCCCGTCGGGGCGCTCGAGGATCGCCTGGGCCCGGGTGAACTGCCCGGCGAGGGCCCGGGCCAGGGCGGCGGGGAGGCGCTGCGCGACCACCAGCGAGAGGGTGCCGCCGTCGGCCAGCACCGCCGCGATGTTGGCCAGTGCGGCATCCGGGTCGTCGACGACCTCGAGGGTGCCGTGCAGGCAGACCAGGTCGTAGGACGGCCGACGGCCGTCGGCGCCGGTCTCGCCGACGGTGTCGGTGTCGCCCTGCACCGGGTGGATGCGCTGCGAGGTGCCGGTCTCGGCCGCCCGGCGCGCCAGCGACGCCAGGGCGTCGGGGCTGGGGTCGACGACGGTGACGTCGTGGCCGGCCGCGGCCAGGGGCACCGCGGTGCCGCCGGTGCCGCCACCGAGGTCGAGCACGCGCAGTGGGCGGCCGAGCTCGTCGCTGCGCCGGGCCGCGAGGGTGTCGAGCGCCGCCTGGACGGCGGCCGTGCGCAGCCCGGGCGTGGTGCCCGCGCGGCGGTGCCGGCCACGCTCGTCGGACACGGCGGGACTCCTTGGGGATGCGGGGGCACAGCGGGTGGGTGCGTCGCGACCACCCTAGTGTCCGGAGCTGCCGGGGCTGGCGTGCCACAGCTTGCGCGAGGGCAGCGCGGCGGCCGGGGACTGCGGCACCACCGTGCCGGGGGCGCCCCGGCCCGAGCGCAGATCGGCCCCCGGCGGCTTGATGTCGGCGTACGGCGACTGCTTGAAGCCCGAGGCGTGCACGAGCACCCGGCGCCCGGTGCGGGCGTCGCTCTCGCGGGCGGCGGCCTCCGCCGCCTCGGCGCGGGCCACGGCATCCGCCTCGCCGGCTGCGATCGCGGCGTGCACGCGCTCGAGGCCGCCGAGCTGCCAGGCGTCCCACAGCGCCGCGAGCTCCCAGGCGCCGGTGGCCCGGATGGAGACCCCACGGTCGCCGGTGCGGCGCAGGATGCCGCGCACGAGCAGCAGCCACGAGTGGAAGACGACCCCCGCGTAGGGGCCCTGCACGTCTTCGAAGAAGGTGCAGTCGGACGGCCCGGTGGAGTCGTCGAGGGTGAGGAAGACCACCCGGCGCCCGGAGCGCACCGGTGGGGTCTGGGTGGCGACCTTGACCCCGGCGACCCACACCTCGCTGCGGCTGCGGGCACCGAGCAGGTCGCGGCTGCGGGTGACCCCGAGCGCCCGCAGCAGCGGGGCGTAGAACTCGACGACGTGCGCGGAGACGTCGAGGCCCAGCACGTCGAGCTCGGCCCGCACCCGCTCCGGGCCGGTCATCTCGGGCAACCCGGCCCCGGCGCCGAGCTGCGGCCGGTCGCCGAGGTCGAGGGTGAGCTGGGTGGGCTGCTCGGCCGCCGGCACGACCTCGCGGGCCGCCTGCGACTGCGCAGCCGCTCGCTCGCGGACGTCGACCCGCTCCCCCGCCACCTCGCGCGGCGGCGCGATGCTCGGGATGGCGAGCCGCCGGCTGCTGCGCGGCGCCGCCCCGCCCCCGCGCTC
Organism: Ornithinibacter sp.; assembly: GCA_045807225.1. Taxonomy (GTDB): domain Bacteria; phylum Actinomycetota; class Actinomycetes; order Actinomycetales; family Dermatophilaceae; genus Fodinibacter. Next base: position 6,497 of record JBJMHU010000068.1, read on the forward strand.
CCACCGCTCGAGCTCGGCGACGTGCAGCAGCAGGTCGCGCCGGGTGACCCGGCCGCGGCGCCCCAGCCCGCCGCCGCCCATGCCGTGCAGGGCGTCGAACGCCCCGGCGAGCACGAGCCGCTCGGTGACCGGGCGGCTGACCCGGGTGCGGGTCCAGAAGTCGCCGAGGTCGGCGTAGGGCTGCCCGGCGACGATCCGCGCCACCTCGGCGCCGCTGATCCCCTTGACGTCGGCCAGCGAGAGCCGGATGCCGTAGGGCTGGCGGGTGCGCCGCCAGGCCGGCAACCCGGCGTCCGGGTCGGGGGCGCCGGCGGCATCGGCGTCCGGGTCGGTGGTGACGGGACCGGCATCCGGGTCGTTCCCGGCATCGGAGGTGTCGACCCGCTCGATGCGGTAGACCTCGCGCGAGGCGTTGACGTCGAGGCCGAGCACCGGGATGCCGAAGGAGCGGGCGTCGTCGAGCAGCAGCCGCTTGGGGTACATGCCGGGGTCGTGGGTGAGGATGCCGGCGAGGAACGCCGCCGGGTGGTGGGTCTTCAGCCATGCCGAGTGGAACGTGGGCAGGGCGAAGGCGGCGGCGTGCGCCTTGCAGAAGCCGAAGCTCGCGAAGGACTTCAGCACCTCCCAGATGCGGTCGCGGTCGTCGGCGGAGTAGCCGCGCGCCTTCGCCGCCGGCCGCCACCAGGCCTCGACATCGGTCTGGCCCTGCGGGGTGCCCATGCTGCGGCGCACCTCGTCGGCCTGGGCGAGGGTGACCCCGGTGGTCTCGGCGACGATGAGCAGCACCTGCTCGTGGAAGACGACGACGCCCTCGGTCTCCTCGAGCGCCGGGATCAGGCTGGGGTGCAGGAAGCGGCGCTCGCTCCAGCCGTGCCGGCTGTTGAGGAACGGGGTGATCATGTCGGACTTGACCGGGCCGGGGCGGAACAGCGAGATGTCGACGATGAGGTCGTCGAACCGGCTCGGCCCGAGCTTGCCGACCAGCTCGCGCTGCCCGGGGCTCTCGATCTGGAACATGCCCAGGGTGCGGGTGGTGCGGATCAGCTCGTAGGTGGCCGGGTCGTCGTGCGGCACCTGCGCCTCGTCGTCGAGGTCGATCCGCTCGCCCGAGACCCGCTCGACCTCGGCGACGGCGTGGGCCATCGAGGACTGCATGCGGATGCCGAGGACGTCGAGCTTGAGGAAGCCCAGGGTCTCGACGTCGTCCTTGTCGAACTGGCTCATCGGGAAGCCGATCCAGCTCGCCTCGACCGGGGTGCGGTCGAGCAGGCCCGAGTTGGACAGCACGACGCCGCACGGGTGCAGCGCGATGTGCCGGGGCAGCCCGTCGAGGGCCTCGACGAGGTCGAAGAAGGCGGCCATCCGCGGGCTGTCGAGGCCACGGCTGCGCAGCTCGGGCAGGTCGGCGATGGCGTGCCGGGCGTCCTTGGCGCGGATGTGCGGGAAGGCCTTGGCGATCTCGTCGACCTCGGTGGGCGGTAGGCCCAGGGCGGCGCCGACGTCGCGCACCGCGTGGCGCACCTTGTAGGTGTCCATCATCGACACGCAGGTGACCCGCTCGCCGCCGAAGCGCTCGAGCACCGCCTCGTAGATCTCGGTGCGGCGAGCCGACTCGACGTCGACGTCGATGTCGGGCAGCTCGGCGCGCAGCGGTGAGCAGAACCGCTCCATGAGCAGGTGGTGGCGGATCGGGTCGACCCCGCTGATGCCGAGCAGGTGGTTGACCAGGCTGCCCGCCCCCGAGCCACGGGCGGCGACCCGCACCCCACGGGCCCGGATCAGGTCGGTGACCTCGGCGACGGTGAGGAAGTAGGTGGGGTAGCCCAGGGTGTCGATGACGCCGAGCTCGTCGTCGAGCCGGTTTCGCACCACCTCGATCTCGGCCTCGGTGGCCCCGGGGTAGCGCCGGCCGACGGCGTCGCGGCAGCGCTGGGCGAGCACCTGCATCGGGTCGGTGCCGGGGGCGATGTCGAGCACCTCGGCCTCGGGCAGGTGCACCGCGCCGATGCCGAGGTCGTGGCGGGAGTGCTGGGTGCACTCGTCGGCGACCAGGGCGGTCATCGCGACCAGCCGGTCGGCGCGGGAGCGGTCGCCACCGGTGACCTCGAGGGCGCTCGCGTGCATCGTGGCGGTGTCGGCGAGGTGGCCGGCGTCGGTGACCCGGTCGAGGTGGCGCGAGTCGAGCACGACCAGCCGCCGGGCGGCGTCGAGCAGGTCGACGGTGCGCACCTGCTCGGGGTCGACGTGGCGCACCGCGGCGGTGAGCACGGCGGGGATGCCGGCGGCGTCGGCGAGGGCGAGCAGGTGGGCCGCGTGCGAGCGGCACCCGGGGGTGCCCTCCGGCCCGCCGTGGTGCACGACCTCGACGGCCAGCCCGTCGCGCGGCAGCAGCGCCCGCCAGGTGGCGAGCAGGTCGCGGGCCCGCTCGCGGCGCCCGGCGAGCACCGCCCGGCCGACGTCGGAGTCGGGCCCGAGCAGCACCAGCAGCCGGCTCGGCTCGGCGCCCCTTGCCAGTCCTTGCGCCGGCGCGTGGGTCGACCGGGCCAGGTGCACCGACGGGCCGGTCTCCTCCTCGACCTCGTGCGACTTACCTACGGTTGCCCCGAGCTCGGGGGCACGAGAGCCGTGCGTACGTCGCACGGAGTCGGGGCTCTGGGGGTGGGACCAGGTGGCGAGCAGGCCGGGGCTGGTGACCGGCACTCCTCGCTCGCCGCGCAGGTGGGTCTCGGTGACCAGGCGGCACAGCGCCGCCCAGCCGACCCCGGGAGCCGTGCCGCCGCCGCGACCCCGGGCCAGCACGGTGACCCGAGGGCGCCGGGGGTCGACGATGGCTCCCCCGCGCACCGGGGTGCGCGGCCGCGGGCGTGGGCGACCGGCATCCGGACCGCCATCGGCACCCGCCCGACCCGGCCCGCCATCGGCACCCGCTCGGCCCCGGGCGCGATCGGTGTGCGCCGGGCCCGGCACGAGCGGCTCGACGGCGAGGTCGACGCCCAGCACCGGCGCGATGCCGGCACGACTGCACTCCGTGGCGAACCGGACCGCGCCGTAGAGCCCGTCGCGGTCGGTGAGCGCGAGTGCGCCCTGGCCGTGCTCGGCGGCGCGCTCGACGAGGTGCTCGGGCATCGAGGCGCCGTAGCGCATCGAGAACCCCGAGGCGACGTGGAGGTGGGCGAAGCCGGTCATGGTGGCGCGCTCAGGCCGAGCGGACGGGGACCAGCCGCCGCGGCCGGTGCACCGACGGCACGCCGAGGCGGCCGGCGGCCAGGTCGACGAAGGTCTCGGCGTCGCGCAGCAGGTCGTCGGCCTCGCGGGCGGTGACCCGCACCAGCCCGGTCTCGACCCCGACCCGCTGCCCGGTGGCGGCGGCGAACCGCTGGGCCCACTCGGTGAGCTCGGGGGCGACCCGGGCGGTGAGCACCCAGACGTCGTGCGGGCCGTCACCCCGGGAGGCGAGCCCCGCCCCGGAGGACGCCGCCGAGCGGGCGGCGACGACCGCGGCCCCGGCCCGCAGCGCGGCCAGCGAGGCGGCGAGGTAGCGCGCGGAGGCGGCCGAGGCGGCATACCCGCTGGTGAGCGACTCGCGGGCCCGGTCGAGGAGGTCCAAGGTGGTGGCGGCGTGGCTCATCGGGGGGCTCCTCGGTCCTGGGGGGCGGCGGTGTCGTGGGGCGGTGGGTGTCGTGGGGCGGTGGGTGTCGTAGCGGTGGTGGTGGCTCAGTCGTGGGCTCGCAGCAGCAGCCAGTGGTCGTCGTCGCGGCCGAGGTCGAAC
>JBJMHU010000069.1:0-40954 GCA_045807225.1 Ornithinibacter sp.
CTACGTCACCGCTGCGCTCGACCGAGTCGACGCGGATGAGGCCGGGCCCGGCGAGCTCGTCGCGGTCGCGGGCATTCCGGAGGTGACGATCGGCGAGACGCTGGCTGACCCGGACGACCCGCGTCCGCTGCCGGTGATCACCGTCGACGAGCCGTCGCTGTCGGTGACCGTCGGGCAGAACACGTCGCCCCTCGCCGGGCAGCAGGGCGACAAGCTCACCTCGCGCCAGATCAAGGACCGGCTCGACGCCGAGACGATCGGTAACGTCTCCATCCGGGTGCTGGAGAGCGAGCGGCCGGACACCTGGGAGGTGCAGGGCCGCGGAGAGCTGCAGCTCGCCGTGCTCGTCGAGCTCATGCGGCGCGAGGGCTTCGAGCTCACGGTCGGCAAGCCGCAGGTCGTCACGCGCGAGATCGACGGCCGCGTGCACGAGCCGGTCGAGCGGATGACGATCGACATCCCGGAGGACTACGTCGGGGTGGTCACCCAGCTGCTCGGGCTGCGCCGGGGTCGGCTCGAGCAGATGGTCAACCACGGCACCGGCTGGGTCAGGCTCGAATACCTCGTGCCGGCCCGCGGGCTGATCGGGTTCCGCACGGAGTTCCTCACCGAGACCCGCGGCACCGGCCTGCTGCACCACGTCTTCGAGCGGTACGAGCCGTGGCACGGCGAGCTGCGCACCCGGCCGACCGGCTCGCTCGTCGCCGACCGTCGCGGCGTGACGAGCACGTACGCGTTGTTCGGCCTGCAGGAGCGCGGCTCGCTGTTCGTCGGCCCCGGCGTCGAGGTGTACGAGGGCATGATCGTCGGCGAGAACTCCAGGGCCGACGACATGGACGTCAACCCGACCAAGGAGCGCAAGCTCACCAACGTGCGCTCGTCCTCCGGCGAGGAGCTGGAGCGACTGGTGCCGGCGCGGTCGCTGTCGCTGGAGCAGGCACTGGAGTTCTGCCGCGAGGACGAGTGCGTCGAGGTGACGCCCGAGGGCATCCGCATCCGCAAGGTGGAGCTCGACCAGACCCTGCGGGCCCGCGCGGCCGCCCGGGCGAGGCGGAGCTGAGCCCTGGTGGCCCGGAAGGACAACGGAGGCACGCCCCCGGAGCCGACTCGAGCGAGCCGTCGCGCGCGCCGTCGCCGGCCGGGCATCGTGGCGACCCTGCTCGGAGCCCTGCTCGCAGTGGTCCTGGTCGTCGCCGGGGTGTTGGCGATGGGCGGGGAGCCGCCGGCCGACCCCGAGAAGGCGACCCCCACCTCGGCCGTCGGTGACCGCGTCGACACCGACGGTGGCACGCTGCACGCCCTCTCCCTGGGCCCGGTGGTCACCTGGGACCCGCAGCGGATCGCCTCGCGCGACGACGTGGCCTTCGCGGGCCGGGTCTTCGCGCGCACCCTGACCGGCTACGCGCCCAACACCGACCCGGACCAGCAGGCCCGGCTCGTCGGCGACCTCGCGACGACCACGGGCACGTCGAGCAAGGACCTCAAGACCTGGTCGTTCACCCTGCGCGACGGCGTGCGCTGGCAGGACGGCAGCCCGGTCACCTGCGCCGACGTGGCCTATGGCATCTCGCGCACCTTCGCGACCGGCGTGGTGACGGGCGGCCCGACCGACGCGCTCGCGGTGCTCGCCATCCCACGCCAGCCCGATGGCCGCAGCACCTATCCCGGCCCCTACGCCGAGGGGGCGGCGGCCGCGGCGGGCCAGAAGGCGTTCGACAAGGCCGTCTCCTGCAAGGGCCAGACCATCACCTTCACGCTCAGCTCGCCGCTGAGCGACTTCAACGAGCTGGTCAGCCAGCCCGCGTTCGGGCCGGTCAAGAAGTCCGCCGACCGGGGCGCCGACGGCACCTACGAGGTGTTCTCGGCCGGGCCCTACATGCTCCAGGGCGCCTGGGCCCCCGGCAAGGGCGGCACCTGGGTGCGCAACCCGAACTGGAGCCGGGGCACCGACCCGGTGCGCCGGGGCCACCCCGACCAGATCGTCTACCGGGAGGGCCTGGACACCCAGGCCGTCGCCCGGCAGGTGATGGCCGACGGCGACGCCGGCCGGGTGTCGGTCTCGCTCGGCTCCGCCCCACCGGCGATCCAGCAGCGGATCACCGCCGTCGCCAGCCTGCAGGAGCGCTCGGTCAACCCGCTCACCGGCGTGGTCGACTACCTGGTGCCCAACGCCCGCAGCAAGGTCTTCGCCGACGAGAACGTGCGCCTGGCCCTGGCGACCGCGACCAACCGCGACGCCTACGTCACTGCCATCGGGGGCCGCACCGCGGCCGAGCCCGCGCTGTCGCTCATCCCCGGCTCGCTCCCCGCCGCCCACGAGGCCGACCCGGCCGGCGTCGGCACCCGGGGCGACGCCGCCCGCGCCAGGGCGCTGCTCACCCAGGCCGGCGTCACCACGCCGGTGCCGTTCACGGTGGCCTACCGCTCGAACCCCACGTCCGACAAGGCGATGGCCGCGCTCGTCGCCGGATGGCGACTGGCCGGCTTCGACCCGACGACGCGCCCCATCACCGAGGACTACTTCACCGCGATCAGCGACCCGAAGCTCGCCGGCGAGGTCGACCTGTTCTGGTCCAACTGGGCGCCGGCCTGGGCCTCGGCCTCGACCATCCTGCCGCCGCTGTTCGACAGCTCGATCAACATCACCAAGGTCGGCCCGGGGCGCGACTACGGCTACTGGGCCGACCCGAGGCTCGACGCCACGATGGCGAAGGTCAACTCGGTCGCCGACCCCGCCGCCCGCGAGAAGGCCTGGGGCGACGTCGACGCCTCGCTGCTGGCCAAGGGCGCCTACATCGGCCTCGCCGAGCGACGCGCCCTGTACATCGCCGGCTCCGACGTGCGCAACCTGTCGGCCAACGCCGTCGCCGGCGGCGTCGTCGAGTTCGCCGACATCGCGGTGGTCACGTGACCGGGCTGCTCGACGGGCTGGACGTCCAGGGCCGGGCGCCACGGCTGCTCTTCGTGCACGCGCACCCCGACGACGAGACGCTCGCCACCGGTGTGGCGATCGCCCACCACGTGGGGCGCGGCGACGACGTCCACGTGCTGACCTGCACCCTGGGGGAGGAGGGCGAGGTCATCCCGGCCCACCTCGCCCACCTCGAGGGTGCCGCGGGCGACCCGCTCGGTGCCTACCGGCGCGAGGAGCTGCGGGCCGCGATGCAGGTCCTGGGCGTCACCTCGCACGTGCTCGGTGACCCCGGCGACGGCGGTCACCCGACCTACCGCGACTCCGGGATGGCGGGGTCCGCCGCCGCCGCCCACCCGCGGGCCTGGGCGGGTGCCGACCTCGCGGATGCCGCGGCCGCGGTGCGTGCCGTGCTCGACGAGGTGCGCCCCGACGTCGTCGTCACGTACGACGCGACCGGCGGCTACCGGCATCCCGACCACGTGCGCACCCACGAGGCCACCTGCCACGCGGTCGCCTCGTCGGCCGACGCCCCGGTGCTGTATGCCGTGCTCACACCGCTGTCGTGGGCGATCGAGGACCGGCGGTGGCTGGCGGAGCACGTGCCGGCCGACCGCGGTCTCGTGGTGCCGGGCCCGGACGAGCCCTTCATGTCCTCGGTCGTGCCCGACGAGGTGGTGACCCACGAGGTGGTCGACCCCTCGGTGGTGCCGGTGCAGGCGCGCGCCCTGCTGGCCCACGAGACGCAGGTCGTGGTGGGTGACGGGTGGTATGCCTTGTCCAACCACGTCGTGTCCCGGCTCGCGGGCCGGGAGGGCTTCGCCCGGCTCGACGCGGCGTCCGGCCGGCCGACCAGTGAGGACCCAGCGTGAGTGACGCCCCCATCGACCCGGCCCGCTTCCGGCAGGCCATGGGCCGGCTGGCCGCCGGGGTCACGGTGCTCACCACGTTCGCCGACGGGCACGACCACGCCATGACGGCCGACACGCTCACCTCGGTCTCGCTCGACCCGCTGCTCGTGCTCGTCTGCGCCGAGGTCGAGACCCGCTGGCACGACGCCGTGCTCGAGGCGGGGGTGTTCGGGGCCAGCGTGCTGGCGGCCGACCAGCGCCCGCTGTCGGCCTGGTTCGCCACCCGCGGCCGCCCGCTGCACGGACAGCTCGACCGCGCTCCTCACCACCGGGGGCCGGCCACCGGCGTCGCCCTGCTCGACGGTGCCCTGACGCACCTCGAGTGCCGCACCACCGACATCCACCCGGCCGGCGACCACGCGATCGTGGTGGCCGAGGTGCTGTCGATCGCGTTGCCCGACACCGTGGGCCCGGCGCTGGTGCACTACCGGGGGAGCTACGGGAGCATCTCGTGAGCCTGGAGACGCTGCCCGACGAGGTCGCCCCGCAGGAGCCGTCGCCGCGCCGCCGCCGGTGGCCGTTCGTGGTGGCCGGCGCGCTGCTCGCCCTCGCGGCCGTCTTCGTCATGGCGGCGGCCTGGCTCGGCGACCGCGTGCCGCGGGGCACCACCGTGTCAGGGGTCGCCGTCGGGGGGCTGAGCGCCGACCAGGCCAGCGGCACCCTCACCGCGGCGCTGCAGGCGGCCGCCGACCAGCCGGTCGTCCTGACGTCCACCGCCGGCCGGGTCTCGGTCACCCCCAAGGTCCTGGGCCTGCACGTCGACGTGCCGGCCACCGTCGACGGGCTGGTCGGCTTCTCGCTGTCCCCCGCGACCATGTGGGCCCACGTCGCGGGTGGTTCGGAGCGGCCCGTCGCCGTGCAGGTCGACGAGAAGGCGTTCACGGCCGCGGTCGAGAAGAGCCGCGCCACGCTCGACGCGGAGCCCGTCGAGGGCTCCATCTCGCTGAAGGGCGGCACGGTCACCGTGCGCCGGCCCGAGACCGGGTCCACCACCCACGCCGAGCGCACCGCGGATGCCGTGCGCCAGGCCTGGCCGGGCGACCGCACCCTCGAGGTGGTGGCCGTGCCGGTGCCGCCGAAGGTGACCACCCAGGAGCTCGACCGGGTGCGCGAGGAGTTCGCGGACGTCGCCGTGTCGGGCCCGGTCACCGTCACCGCGAACGGCAGGACCTTCGCCGTGGCCCCCAAGGCGTTCGCGCCGGCCGTCGTGCTGGCTCCCGACGCGTCGGGTCGCATCACCCCGCGGGCCGACCGCACGAAGCTGGCCGCAGTGGTGCACGCGGCCGCCGGGAAGGCCGGCGTCGAGGTCGAGGCCAAGGACGCCGTGGTGACCTTCGCGGGCCGCACCCCGACGGTTCACCCGCACGTGCCCGGCGTCGAGCTCGACGACGCGTCACTCACCGAGCAGGTCTGGAAGGCCATCTCCACGACGACGCGCACCGCCACGGTGGCGACCCGGACCACCGAGCCGGCACTCACGACCGCCGTCGCGAAGGCCACCCTCCCCAAGGGCCGGATCTCGTCGTTCACCACCAGGTTCCCGGCGGGCCAGCCGCGGGTGCACAACATCGAGCTGGCCTCGAAGCTCATCAACGGCACCTACATCCCGCCGGGCGGGCAGTTCAGCATGAACGGCATCCTCGGTGAGCGCACCAAGGCCAAGGGCTACATCGAGGCGGGCATCATCCGCGGGGGTCGGGCCGCCAAGTCCTACGGCGGCGGCATCTCGCAGGTGTCGACCACGATCTTCAACGCCGCCTTCTTCTCCGGCATGCGGCTCGACGCGTGGACCCCGCACTACTACTACATCTCCCGCTACCCCGAGGGCCGCGAGGCGACCATCTCCTGGCCCGACCTGCACAACAAGTTCACCAACACCACCGACGGCGGGGTGCTCATCCAGGTCAGCACCACCCGCTCCTCCATCACGGTGTCCTTCTGGGGCACCAAGAAGTACGACGTGACCGCCACCAAGAGCGCCCGCTACGACGTCGTGCAGCCCAGGAAGTTCAGCGACCCGGGGCCCGACTGCCTCGACCAGTCCCCCGTGCCGGGCTTCAAGGTCGACGTCGGCCGCATCATGAAGCAGGGCGGCAAGGTCGTGAAGACCGAGAAGTTCACCACGAACTACCGGCCCGAGGACGACGTCACGTGCACCAATCCACGACGGTGAACCCGCCGACGCGCTCATGGGGCCAATGACCGGGATGTGGGGAGCGGAACGAGAGCACCCGGTGGCCAGGATGCGCGCAGGGCAGCTGCAGGCGCCGCTTGCGCCGTCGAATCGAGTCGGGCCTCAGGCAGGCGGCGCGGCCGCGGCCGGCCGGCTGAGGTTGACGTAGGAGTGGTGCCGCTCGAAGCCGTGCCGCTCGTAGAGCGCCAGCGCCGTCGTGTTGTCGGTGTCGGTCTGCAGGTGCAGCGACGCGGCACCGGCCCGCTGTGCCGCGCGTGCCAGGGCGGCGAGCATGGCGGTGGCGACGCCCCGGCGGCGGGCCGTCGGGTCGACCCACATCGCCGCGATGCCGCCCCACGCCGCCGACAGACCGAGCCGCCCGATGCCGATGACGCCACCGTCGTGGTCACGCACCGTGGCGAACACCTGCGCCGGTGACCCGGTGAGGATGGCGCGCGCCGGCTCCTCGTCGACCGGTCGGTAGGCGCGGTAGGCGGCGAACCACGCCTGCGTCAGCTCGGCTTGCACCTGGACGTCGTGCGGATCTCCCACCTCACCCGGCGCCCCCGCCGGTGGGAGATCCGCAAGCAGTCGGGTGGGGGCGGTGAGGGTGAGGGTCGCGATGCGGGCGATGTAGCCGCGCCGCAGCGCCTCGGCGCCGACGGCGTCGTCGGCCGGGTCGAACCCGACCGGCCCGGCGACGGTGAGGTTGGGCGCCAGGCCGCGGCCGGCATACCACCGCTCGACGGTGTCGAGGGCGGCCGGCAACGGGATGCCGGGGCTGCCGGCGGTCACCACCGAGTTGGCCCGCTGCGTGAAGCCGCGCGACGCCCGCAGCACCCAGTTCCCGAGGCGGGCGGTCTCCATCGCGGGCCAGGCTCCGACCATGACGCGCTGGAGGTCCTCGACCGAGAGAGCGCGGTGCGGCCTGCCCCGCCGGGAGGGTGACGGCGGCACCTCCTTGAGGGCCGTCACCTCCGAGCGCGGCACCCGCACCTCACCCCGCCGCGTAAGCACCACGAGGACGCCGTCGTCACCGGAGACGAGCTCGCCCACCACGTCGGTGAGTGTGGCGCCGGTCAGGGGGTCGGGGGCGCCGAGCCGGTGCCGCACGACGACTCGCGAACCCACCTGCGGGTCACGACCCGACCCGACCTCCGGCGCGTCCATGGCCCGCATAGTATGTGCGCCATGACGTACGTGATCGCGCAGCCCTGTGTCGACCTCAAGGACAAGGCCTGCATCGAGGAGTGTCCCGTCGACTGCATCTACGAGGGCGAGCGCAGCCTCTACATCCACCCCGACGAGTGCGTCGACTGCGGCGCCTGCGAGCCCGTCTGCCCCGTGGAGGCCATCTACTACGAGGACGACGTCCCCGAGCAGTGGGCCGACTACTACAAGGCCAACGTCGAGTTCTTCGACGACCTGGGCAGCCCCGGCGGCGCCGCGAAGATGGGTGTCATCCCCAAGGACCACCCGGTGATCGCCGACCTGCCGCCGCAGGTGCACGACGAGTAACGGTGCTCCGCCTGCCCGACTTCCCCTGGGACTCGCTCGCTCCGACCAAGGAGCGGGCGAGTGCCTTTTCCGACCCGGCCCTCGGTGCGGCGGGCGAGGGGCTGGTCGACCTGTCGGTGGGCACGCCCGTCGACCCGACACCGGCCGTGGTGCGCGAGGCACTGTCCGGTGCGTCCGACGCGCACGGCTACCCGCTCACCTGGGGCACCCCAGACCTGCGCGAGGCCGTCGCCGCCTGGTTCGCGGCCCGGCGTGGGGTTCCCGACGTCGACCCCGCAGGGGTGCTGCCGACCATCGGCTCCAAGGAGCTCGTCGCGTGGCTGCCCCTGCTGATGGGCCTGGGCCCCGGTGACGTGGTCGCGTTCCCCCGGGTGGCCTACCCGACCTACGACGTCGGCGCGCGGTTGGCGGGCGCCACTCCGGTGGCGGTCGACGCGCTCACCGCGCTGGGTCCGCTGACGGCATCCACCACGCCGAAGCTGTTGTGGCTCAACACTCCCGGCAACCCCACCGGCAAGGTGCTGGGCATCGAGCACCTGGCGAAGGTCGTCTCGTGGGCGCGTGAGCACGGCGTCGTCGTCGCGTCCGACGAGTGCTACGCCGAGCTCGACTGGCGGCCGCGTCCCGCCGGGTCGCGAGAGCCGCCGACCACCCCCTCGATCCTCGACCCGCGGGTCACCGGTGGCTCGCACGAGGGCCTGCTGTGCGTCTACTCGCTGTCCAAGCAGTCCAACCTCGCCGGCTACCGCGCCGCGTTCGTCGCCGGTGACCGGGCCCTGGTCGGCCGTCTGCTCGAGGTGCGCAAGCACGCCGGGATGATGGTGCCGTGGCCGGTGCAGCGGGCCGTGCTCGCGGCGCTGTCGGATGCCGGCCACGTCACCGAGCAGAAGGCGCGCTACGCGGCGCGGCGCGCCGCGCTGCTGCCCGCGGTCGAGGCGTTCGGCCTGCGCGTCGACGACTCCGAGGCGGGCCTCTACCTGTGGGCGACGGCGGGGGAGGACGGGCGGGCCACGATCGAGCGGCTGGCCGCGCGCGGCATCCTCGCGGCGCCGGGCGACTTCTACGGCCCCGCCGGGCGCGAGCACGTGCGCATCGCGTTGACCGCGACCGACGAGCGCGTGTCGGCCGCCGCTCGTCGCCTCGGCCGACCTCACGAGGCGTAGGTCACGTTTCCTCCCGTTCGATGCTCGTGGATGGCTGGTTGTAGGGTCGAACGACCCCGTGCCCGACCAGTGAGGAACTCGTGCCATGACCGACGGTGCCACCCTGTCCGCTGCAGGCAAGCAGCTCGACCTGTCCCTGGTGCAGGCGACCGAGGGCAACAGCGGCTACAACATCTCTGCCCTGCTCAAGGAGACCGGTAACGTCACGCTCGACGGCGGCTTCACCAACACCGCCAGCTGCACCAGCGCCATCACCTACATCGACGGCGACCACGGCATCCTGCGCTACCGCGGCTACCCGATCGAGCAGCTGGCCGAGCACTCCAGCTTCATCGAGACCTCGTTCCTGCTGATCTACGGGCACCTCCCCTCGCTCAGCGAGCTCTCCGACTTCGAGGGCCGCATCCGCGACCACACGATGCTGCATGAGGACCTCAAGGGGTTCTTCCAGGGCTTCCCGCGCGACGCCCACCCGATGCCGGTGCTGTCCTCCGCGGTCTCCGCGCTGTCGACCTTCTACCAGGACAGCCTCGACCCCTTCGACCAGGAGCAGGTCGAGATCTCGACCATCCGCCTGCTGGCCAAGCTCCCCACCATTGCGGCCTACGCCTACAAGAAGTCGATCGGCCAGCCGTTCCTCTACCCCGACAACAACCTGTCGCTGGTCGAGAACTTCCTGCGGATGACCTTCGGCGTCCCCGCCACCGACTACGAGATCGACCCCGACCTGGTCAAGGCCGTCGACCTGCTGCTCGTGCTGCACGCCGACCACGAGCAGAACTGCTCGACCTCCACCGTGCGGCTGGTCGGCTCCTCGCAGGCCAACCTGTTCGCCTCCGTCTCGGCCGGCATCAACGCGCTGTTCGGCCCGCTGCACGGCGGCGCCAACCAGGCCGTGCTCGAGATGCTCGAGCGCATCCAGGGCGCGCACATCTCGACCGAGGAGTTCATGACCAAGGTCAAGAACAAGGAGGACGGCGTGCGGCTGATGGGCTTCGGCCACCGGGTCTACAAGAACTACGACCCGCGCGCCGCCATCATCAAGAAGACCGCGCACAGCATCCTCGAGAAGTCCGCCGGCGGTGACGAGCTGCTCGAGATCGCGATGGGCCTGGAGGAGATCGCGCTCGCCGACGACTACTTCATCGAGCGCAAGCTCTACCCCAACGTCGACTTCTACACCGGGCTCATCTACAAGTCGATGGGCTTCCCGACCCGCATGTTCACGGTGCTGTTCGCCCTAGGCCGGCTCCCCGGCTGGATCGCCCAGTGGCGCGAGATGATCGAGGACCCGACGACCAAGATCGGCCGCCCGCGGCAGGTCTACATCGGAGAGGGCGAGCGCGACTACGTGCCGGTCGCCGACCGCTGACGGCTCACCCGACGCCGGCCGACGGGAGGCCGGGAAGGTCAGGGCGAGCCGGCACCGGTCGTGGGCGTCGTAGCCACCGATGGCGGCGTTGGTCCCGGGCTGGTCGCCGATGAGGGAGTCGGTGCGGGGCTGGTCGCCGATGGGGAGGTGGGCGTGGGTGTGCTCGTCGGGGTCGGCGTGGCTCTCGGCGTCGGTGTCTGCGTGGCCCTCGGCTTGGGGGCCGGCGTCGAGGTGGTCGGGGTCGCCGTAGGCGTCGATCGGGGCCCCGGCGGCGCCGTCGCGGTGGGTTTGCCCGTGACCCGAGCCTGCTGTTCCGTGGTGGCCTTGGAGTCCGCCTCAGCACTGGACGCGGCCGTGGCGGCCGCCCTGTCCTTCGCGTCCTTCGCGTCCTGGTCCCGCTTGGCCTGCTGCGCCTCGAGCGCCGCCTGAGCCTTGAGCGCGGTCTCGACGTCGGGGTGGGGGACCGGGGTGATGAGCAGCTGGGGCACTGCGGCAGTGCGGGTCCTCGGGAAGGAGCCGAAGAACGCCTCGGCGACGTTCTCGCGGTCCGGGCAGAGCAGGTTGGCATCCAGAGGCCCGGTCAGCCACTGGGTCAGCAGCACCGGCCCACTGGTGAACGGGCGGTCACACGCCCTACGGGCCGCGTCGATCCCCGCCTGCCCGACGGCGGGCCACTGCGGCAGGTCGGCCTGCCAGTCCCCGACGACCTGACGCCAGTAGCCGCCAGTGGAGTACACCCCGACCTGCTTGCCGGCGCGGCGCAGCTCGTCGCGCCAGCCGATCAGCACCTCCCTGTTGGCGCCGGTGTCGGCACCCCACAAGGTGCGCGCGGCCACGTCCTCGATGTCGAGCCACCAGCCCGGCGTGTCGAGGCCGCCGGCCCTGGCTCCCGCCAGCGCCTGAGCGGCATCGGCCGCTCCGGCGGCGCGCAGCACGCACGAGCGCTCAGCACCGCAGGAGCTGGTGCGGTCGGCAGTGGACAGCTCGGCGGCGGACGGCGAACCGGGCACGACGTAGGCGTTGACCGCGCTACGCACCGTCGTGGCCCAGGCCACCTGCTCCCCCAGGCACGGGCTGACCGTTCCCGGCCGACCGGCGGTGACCTGGATGACGACGAAGTCCACCGGGAGGTCGGGGAGTGCGCGCCCGCACTGCGGCCAGCCGATGTCGGTGCCCCAGCGGGTCCCCCCTGCAGTCGCCCCGGCCGGGGTGCGCCCAGCGGTCCCGGGCAAGAGCGTGTGCGGCTCGTCCATGGTCATGGACACGGTGTGAGCGGCGGGGGCGGGCACCGCGCCGGACAGCACCGGCGCAGCCGGGGCCGACGGTCCTGGCGAGATGACGAGGCCGGTCAGCACCAGCAGGCCGACCCACAGGCTCGCGGACCGAGAGCGCCGACGACCCCGTGGCTCGCTGTCGCCCGGGCCCTGGTGAGACGACGTCACGGCAGCCGCCCACGCGCCAACGCCCGGCGGCGTCGACCGCCCGGTGACGGTCCCGTTTCCCCCAGCGTGCACGTCCCCATCCCGTCAGCGACCGCGGCCCCGCGGCGTCGCTCGTCGTTCCTGCCCAGCCGACATTCGGACCCTACGCCGGCCGTGCCGCCCTGTCCGGCGATCGGCAGAATCCCGGATCCGCGGGGAGCAGGGGCTGGGCGACCGGCGCGGCCCGCCACGCGCCCGGCCTCCACATCGCTCAGGTGAGGGAGATCGTGACCGTCTGCGCGCCCGTGCCGGGAGCCGGGTCCACCGTGTGCCAGGTCAGGGCCGAGTCCGACATGCCGCGGCGCCACTCGCGGTCGCCCACGACGACCCCGGTGGCGCCGGTGTCGACCGCCCGCGCCACGGCCCACGAGCCGACCGCCCAGGCGAGGTCGGGGCTGTCGGCCGACACGGTCACCGTGCCCTTCCCCGGGGTGGCCGAGATGCCGAAGTCCTTCTCCACCAGCGCCGCGACCTTCGCGGGGTCCCCCGCCCGCTCGGGGTCCTTCAGGGCGCACACGGTGCCGGCGTGGGTCTGGCCCGAGAGCACCGACGCGGTCACCCTCGCCTGAGCCTCGTGCTGGGCGTAGGCCTCACCCGCCGCCGACCGCTGCACCTTCTGCGCCGCCTGCGCGATGTCCATCGACCGGTAGCCCTTGATCTTCTCCAGGGCGTCGTAGAACTTGTTCGTCGAGTACTCGGGGTCGAGGATCTGCTCCGCGGTGCCCCAGCCCTGTGAGGGCCGCTGCTGGAACAGCCCGAGGGAGTCGCGGTCGCCGAACTCGACGTTGCGCACCTTGGACTCCTGCATCGCCGTCGCGATCGCGATGGTGGCGGCGCGCGGCGGCATCCCGCGCTGGACGGCGATCGCGGTGATCGCGGCCGCGTTGCTCGCCTGGTCGGGCGCCCAGGAGAAGGTCGAGCCCGATGCGGTCACCTGGCACTGCTCGCCCGACACGATGGTGCGCAGGTGCCTCACGCCCAGCACCGTGGCGGTGCCGACGACCCCGAGCACGACGACGACCACCCCCGCCACCAGCCGGCGCTGGCGCGGCGAGCGAGGCTGCTCCTCGGCGAGGGTGATGGCGCCCCGGGACGTGCGCGGCATGCGGTGGAGGTCCTTCGTGAGGTCGTCGGTGGTGCGTCGTCGCGGCGGTCGCGACGTCGTCGGTCAGTCGTTGGCGTGGAGCGCGGAGTTGAGCACGATGCCGTGGCCGTCGCGCGGCCGCGCCTCCACCGCTCCGGTGACCGAGTTGCGCAGGAAGAGCAGGTTGCTCTGCCCGGACAGCTCGCGGGCCTTGGTGACCGTGCCGTCGGGCAGGGTCACCTTGGTCCCGGCCGTGACGTAGAGCCCGGCCTCCACGACGCAGTCGTCGCCCAGTGCGATGCCGAGCCCGGACTCGGCTCCGAGCAGGCAACGCTCGCCGATGCTCACGCGTTCCGTGCCGCCGCCGGAGAGCGTGCCCATCGTCGAGGCCCCGCCCCCGATGTCGGAGCCGTCGCCCACGACCACCCCCTGGCTGATCCGGCCCTCGACCATCGAGGTGCCCAGGGTGCCGGCGTTGTAGTTGACGAAACCCTCGTGCATGACCGTGGTGCCGCTCGCGAGGTGCGCACCCAGCCGCACCCGGTCGGCGTCGGCGATGCGCACGCCGCTCGGCACCACGTAGTCGGTCATCCGCGGGCACTTGTCGACGCCGAACACCTGCACCGGGCCGCGGGCGAGCATCCGCACCCGGGCGGGCTCGAAACCCTTGACGGCACACGGGCCCTGGGAGGTCCACACCACGTTGGTGAGCACCCCGAACAGCCCGTCGAGCGAGACGGAGTTGGGCCGTACGAGCCGGTGCGAGAGCAGGTGCAGCCGCAGCCAGCCGTCGGCGGCGTCGGCGGGCGGGGCGTCGAGGTCGGCCGTCACCAGCCGCACCTCCCGGTGCACGCCGCGGGCGTCGTCGCGGCCCACCAGCGCCTCGAGCCCGGCAGGAGCCGCGAGCTCGCCCGCACCGCCCGGCTCGCCGAGCGCGGGCGACGGGAACCATGCGTCGAGGACGGTCCCGTCATCGGTGCGGGTGAGCAGGGCGTGGCCCCAGGCGGTGCGCGTCATGGCGACCAGCGTAGAGGGGTGACCCGGTCGTTAAGGTGGCCGGTATGCCGTCGACGACCACCGCCCTCGACCTCACCACCGACGTCGCCGCGCTCACCGCCGCGGTGTGCGACATCGAGTCGGTGAGCCTCGACGAACGAACCCTGGCGGATGCCGTGGAGGCCGCGGTCCGCGACCTGGCGCACCTCGAGGTGACCCGGATCGGCAACACCGTGGTGGCGCGCACGAACCTCGGCCGCGACGAGCGGGTGGTGCTCGCCGGGCACATCGACACCGTGCCGCTGACCGCCGACCCGGCCAACCTGCCCACCCGCCGGGTCGACTCGGCGGGGGGAGAGGTGCTCTGGGGCCGCGGCACCGTCGACATGAAGGGCGGCGTCGCCGTGATGCTCCGGGTCGCCCACGAGGTGCCCGAGCCGAGCCGCGACGTCACGTTCGTCTTCTACGAGGCCGAGGAGATCGACTCCGAGTACAACGGCCTGCTCCACGTGCAGCAGCAGCGGCCCGAGCTCATCGCCGACGCCGACTTCGCGGTGCTCCTGGAGCCCACCGACGCCCGGGTCGAGGGTGGCTGCAAGGGCACCCTGCGCGCCGAGGTGTCGACCAAGGGCATCGCCTCCCATTCCGCTCGTCCGTGGAAGGGTCACAACGCCATCCACGACGCCGCCGAGGTGCTCGCCCGGCTGGTGGCCTACGAGCCGGCCACCCGGGTCGTCGACGAGCTGGAGTTCCGCGAGGCCCTCAACGCCGTGCTGGTCAGCGGCGGCGTGGCGACGAACGTCATCCCCGACCGGTGCGTCGTCACGGTCAACTACCGCTACGCGCCCTCGCTGTCCGAGGTGGAGGCCGACGCGCACGTGCGTGAGGTCTTCGCCGGCTTCGACGTCGACGTCGTCGACAACGCCGGCGGTGCCCGCCCGGGGCTGCACCTGCCGGCCGCGCAGGCCTTCGTCGAGGCGCTCGGCCTCCCGGTCGAGGCCAAGCAGGGCTGGACCGACGTCGCCCGCTTCTCGGCGATGGGTGTGCCCGCCGTCAACTTCGGCCCCGGCGACCCCAACCTGGCCCACATGGACGACGAGCAGTGCCCGGTGGAGCAGTACACCGCCTGCGAGGCCGCCCTCCTGCGCTGGCTGGCATAGCAGCGGAAGCTCCGCCGCCGGGGCATCGGCTGCCACGTCGTCCGCATACAGTGGCGCGGTGGACGCCGCCCCCGACACCCCCGACCCCGTCATCGCCACGAACCCGCTCAACCCCCTGAGCCCCACCCGGCCAACCGACCGCGACTACCACCAGGGCCCGGTCGTCATGCGCGGCTCCAAGGTGCCCGGCTCGACCACCGACGCCCGGCTGCTCGACAGCAGCGGGTCGGCCGACTGGCTGCACACCGACCCCTGGCGGGTCATGCGCATCCAGAGCGAGTTCGTCACCGGGTTCGGGGCGCTCGCCGAGGTCGGCCCGGCGGTGAGCGTGTTCGGCTCGGCCCGCACCCGCCCCGACCACCCCACCTACCAGCTGGGGATGCAGGTCGGCGCCGCGCTGGTGGCCGCCGGCTACGCGGTCATCACCGGCGGCGGCCCAGGGGCCATGGAGGCCGCCAACCGGGGCGCCCTCGAGGCCGGCGGCACCTCGGTGGGGCTCGGCATCGAGCTGCCCTTCGAGGCCGGGCTCAACGAGTTCGTCGACCTCGGGGTCAACTTCCGCTACTTCTTCGCCCGCAAGACCATGTTCGTCAAGTACGCCCAGGGCTTCGTGGTGCTGCCCGGCGGGTTCGGCACGCTCGACGAGCTGTTCGAGGCGGTCACCCTGGTGCAGACCCAGAAGGTCACCAGCTTCCCGATCGTGCTGCTCGGCTCGGCCTACTGGGGCGGCCTGCTCGAGTGGCTGCGCACGACCGCCGCCGACGCTGGCACCGTCAACCCGCGCGACATCGAGCTGCTCACGGTCACCGACGACGTCGACGAGGCGGTGGCGGCCATCGTCGCCGCCGAGGCCCCGGCCGGCGGCCTGGGGGGAGTGCGCCGGCCGCCCTCGGCACCGGCGGGCAGCACCCCGCCCGCGACGCACCCCGAGTAGGCACCGCCCACCGCCGTAGGATCTGCTGCGTGGTCCCGAACGTCATCCTGGTGCTGGTCGCCGTCGCCCTCGTCGTGGCGGTGCTCGGTGTCGCGACCGGCCGGCTGCCCGCCGACCCGCTCTCGGATGCCGTGCGCTCCACCCCCGACCCGGGCCTGCCCGAGCGTCCGGAGGCCGACGACGTCGATGCCGTGCGCTTCGACACGGCGTTGCGCGGGTACCGGATGGAGGACGTCGACGACCGGCTCGAGACGCTGCGCGACGAGCTCGCCGAGCGCGAGCGCACCCTGGCCGAGCTGCGCGCGCAGCCCGCGGCCGGCGACCCCGAGGGGAGGTGACCGCGTGGCGTTCACCGTGAGGCGCCGCACCACCCTGTCGCCGCAGGCCGCCTGGGCGGCCCTGACCGACCTCGCCGAGCACACCCGGCACGTGCCGCTCACCGACCTCGAGGTGCCCGCCGGCGGCCTGGTGCTCGGCACCGAGGTGGTCGCCTGGACCCGGCTGGGCCCCCTCCGCCTCGCCGACCGCATGGTCGTCACCGCCCTGGAGCCGGGTCGGCGGCTCCGCCTGGTCAAGACCGGGCGGTTCCTGCACGGCTGGGCCGAGATCACCGTCGAGGGGGACCCCGTCGCCACCGCCGGCTCGCTGGTGGCCTGGACCGAGGAGCTCTGGCTGCCCGGCCTGCGCCGGCTCACCCGCCCCGGGGGCGACCGGCTGGGTGCGGTGCTCTTCGCGCGCGTCGTGGACGGGTTGCTGGCCCGAGCGGTGGCCCGGGAGCGGAGCGCGCCGTGACCTGGGCGGTCCTGCTCGCCCTGCTCGGCGTCGCGGTGGTCGTGGCGGCCGCCTGGCTGCTCGGCCGCCCGAGGTCGCCCGAGCGCTTCGCCGGAATGGGCGAGTACGGCGGCCTGGGTGAGCTCGAGGATGCCGCGGCACCCGGCGAGCCGGTCGCGCACCCGGGTGGGCCCGGGTTCGCGGCGCAGGTGCGCGGCTACCGGATGGACCAGGTCGACACGGTGCTCGACTCGCTCGAGGCCCGCGTCGCCGAGCACGACCGCGAGATCGCGCAGCTGCGCGGAGAGCCGCTCGAGACCGCGGCGTCGGTCGACGAGCGCCGACCGGCGGAGGACGAGCCGCCCCCTCGACGCGGTCCGGCAGCCGGCCGTGACGTGTCCCCGGCTGCCGGACGACCCGAGCCCCGAGAGGACCTCGAGCCCGCCCGGCCCGTGCCGCTGCGCCGGGCCGACCTCTGGGCGCCGCTGGCCTACCTGCTCCTCGCGGGCTGGGTGCTCGCCGGGCTGATCGCCGGGCCACGCACCGGCTACCTGTCGCAGGGCGTGCAGGACCAGCAGGCCTTCGAGTGGTACTTCGGCGCCGCGGCCCACAACCTGACCTCCCTGTCCAACCCCCTCTTCTCCGACCTGCAGAACTTCCCGGCCGGGGTGAACCTGATGGCCAACGCCGCGGTGCTGGGGCTGGGCATCCCGCTGGCGCCGCTCACCCTGCTCGCCGGCCCGTCGGTCACCTTCCTCGTCGTCGAGCTGCTCGGGCTCGCGCTCACGGCATCCGCCTGGTTCTGGCTGTTCCGGCGCCGCCTCGCCGTGCACCCGCTGGCGGCCGCCATCGGGGCCGGCTTCGTGGGGTTCGCGCCGGGCATGGTGTCGCACGCCAACGGGCACCCCAACTTCGTCGCGCAGTTCCTCGTGCCGGTCATCGTCGACCGGGTGCTTCGCCTGGCGCAGGGGCACCGGCAACGGCGTGACGGGGTCGTGCTCGGCCTGCTGGCCGCCTGGCAGGTGTTCATCGGCGAGGAGGTGCTGCTGCTCACCGCGGTCGGCCTGGCCGTCGGCGGGGTCGTCTACCTCGCGCACGGCGAGCTGCCGGTGCGCCGGATGCTGCCCGGCATCGGCACCGCCGCCGGCGTCTGCCTCGCGATCGTCGCCGTGCCGCTGTGGTGGCAGTTCGCCGGGCCGCAGAGCTACGGCGACATCTTTCACCCACCGGCCGGCAACGACCTCGCCCAGCTGTTCGGGCGGGCCACCCGCAGCCTGGGCGCCGACCCGTGGGCGTCGGCAGCGGTGTCGATGAACCGCACCGAGGAGAACTCGTTCTTCGGCATCCCGCTCATGGTCGCCGCCGCGGCCGTGGTCGCGGCACTCTGGCGCCGGACCCTCGTGCAGGCGCTCGGCGCCGTGGTCCTCGTCGCGTGCTGGCTCTCGCTGGGTGAGGAGGTGCTCGTCAGGGGGCGCGCGACCGGCATCCCGGGGCCCTGGGCACTGCTCGAGGAGCTGCCGGTGCTCGGGAACGTGCTGCCGACGCGCTTCGCCCTGGTGGCGGTGCCCGCGCTCGGGGCACTGCTGGCGCTCGGCATCGAGGAGGTGCGCAGGCTCGCAGCTCGATTCGCCGGGAACGCCGGCACCGGCCTGGTCGTGGCGGGTCTGGCCGCGCTGCTGGTGCTGCTGCCGGTGCTGCCGACCCCCCTCGTGGTCGACCAGAAGGCGCCGATGCCGGCGTTCTTCAGCGACGGCACCTGGCGCGACTGGGTCGACGAGGGCGGGTCGGTGCTCGCGGCACCGGCGCCCTGGGTCGCCGACACGCGCGCGCTGGAGTGGCAGGCCCAGGCCCGCTGGGGCTTCCCCGTCGTCGCCGGCTACTTCGTGGGGCCCGACTCCACGACGGCGCGCGGCGGCCAGTACGGCGCCACCCCCAGCGCCCTGACCCAGTGGATGTCCGAGATCACCCAGAGCGGGCAGGCCCAGGAGGCCGATGCCCCCCAGGTGGCCCGGTTCCGCGAGGACCTGCGGGCCGGGCGGGTGGATGCCGTCGTGCTGCCCGACGCCCGCCCGGAGGCGCCGGTGCTGCTCACCTCCCTGACGTCGGCGTTCGGCGCCCCGGTGCACACCGGGGGCGTCTACGTCTGGGACGTTCGGGGGGTGAGCGATGGCGCTGGCTGAGGTGTCGCGGCAGGAGTCGCCACCGCGGCCCACTCCCTTCAGCTCCGCCGGTCGGCACGCCATCGGGGCGCGGGCCCTGCTGCACCCGGTGCGCACCATCCTCGTCGCCTACGTCATCTCGCGGGTGGTCGCGCTGGCCGCCGTGTGGGTGGCCGCCACCTACTTCCAGAACCCGGCCGGGGTCGGGCACCCGACGCCGGGGATCGGCGACATGTTCGGCCTCTGGGACGGTGTCTGGTACGAGCGCATCGTGCGCGACGGCTACCCGGTGCCGCTGCCGGTCGACGCCGACACCGGCCGGGTCACCTACAGCGCCTGGGCGTTCTACCCCCTCTACCCCTACCTGGTGAAGGGCGTGATGCTCACCGGGCTGCCCTTCGCCCTGGCCGGCGGGGTGCTCAACCTCGTGCTCGCGGGGCTCGCGGCGGTGCTCATCTGGGCGGTGCTGCGCTCCGGGGTGCACGCCGACCGGCAGCCGCAGCGCGAGCGGCTCGCCCTCGTGGCGGCCTGCCTCTGGTGCTTCTACCCGACCACCGCGGTGATGCTCAAGCCCTACACCGAGGCGCTGGCGGTCGCCCTCGTCGCCGGAGCCCTGCTGCTGCTGGTCCGCCGCAGCTACCTGCTCGTCGCCCTCGTGGCCCTGCCGCTGGGCTTCACCCGCGGCATCGCCCCGGCGCTCGGCGCCGCGGCCCTCATCCACCTCGTCGTGCGCTGGCGCGAGGACCGCGCGGCCGGCACGGCGCCCCTGCAGGGTCAGCGAGCCAGCGCCGGGGTCATGCTCGCGGCCCTGGCGGTGAGCGCCGTCGCGTGGCCGGTCGTCGCCGGTGTGGCCACCGGCGTGCCGACCGCCTTCTTCGACGTGCAGGCCGCCTGGGGGCAGCGCCCCGACAAGGGGCCCTTCGTGCTGTGGCTCGAGTGGGCCTGGTCGGGCAAGGGAGCCGCGGGGGTGGCCGTGCTCGTGGCGCTGGCCGCGACCTACGTCGCCCTCGTGCTGGGCCGGCACGGCCGGTGGATCTGCATCGAGGCGCGGGCCTGGGCGCTGGCCTACCCGCTCTACCTCTTCGCCGTCGTGCGCCCGATCACGAGCATGTGGCGCTTCCTGCTGCTCGACTTCCCGCTGGCCGCGCTGCTGGCCTCGGTCGCGATGCGCACGGCCAACGGCCAGACCGTGGTGCCGCACTGGCGCCGCCGGGTCGCGGTCGTGCTGCTGGTCCTCGTCGCCGGGATGTTCTGGTGGACCTGCTCGCTGCTCGTCTACACGCCGTGGGGGTCCTTCCCCCCCTGACCTGCGAGGAGCGGCCCGGCGGATTTCTCTCTGTCGCACGGCTACGGGATACTGGAGGCCTACACCCGGCAGTTCGGCGTCGGGCTACACGCGGCGCGCGCACACCCGCAGCCGGGAAGATGAAGGGATTCAGCCATGGCGGCAATGAAGCCGAGGACGGGTGACGGCCCGCTCGAGGTCACCAAGGAAGGCCGCGGCATCGTGCTGCGCATGCCCCTCGAGGGCGGTGGTCGCCTGGTGGTCGAGATGACGCCCGATGAGGTCCGTGCCCTCGGTGAGGCGATCGACAACTGCGAGGGCCTGTCCTGACCCGCAGCTGAGCACCGCTGACCCGGCCCCCGCCCACCGTGGCGGGGGCCTCGTCGTGCACGCGACGACTCCGGGCCGACCGCAGTGGGTAGGGTCGCCGGGTGCCCCGCGACGACGTCATCCTCAGCCCCCGCACGTCCGTGTGGAGCGTGCGGCCCGACCTCCCGGGTGCCCTCCCGGCCGACCCGGCCGCGGGGGCCAAGCCGTCCGTGCTCGTCGCGCCGATCGGCGAGGGGGAGGGTGGCGACGGCCCGGTGCGAGCCGCGGTGAGCGTCCTCGGGCTCGACGCCGAGGCCGTGCTGGCCACCCACGAGCCGCCCACCGCAGCGGGCACCGTCACGACCGTGCCGCTCGCGCCGGGCGCGCACGCGGTGCGAAGGGTCGTGCTCGTCGGAGTCGGCGACGGGTCGGACGCCGCGTGGCGCACCGCGGGTGCCGCCGTCGGGCGCGCGACCCGCGGCACGGGTGACGTGCTGCACGCGGTCGGCGACACGGCATCCGGCAGTGCGCTGGTGGGCTACGTCGAGAACGTCGTGCTGGCCTCCTGGGCCTCCCCGCGCTGGACGCGTGACGGTGCGGTCACCGGTTGCGAGCCCTCGACGACCGCCGTGGTCACGGGCACGGCGGATGACGGTGCCGTGCGGAGAGCGGTCGCCCGGGCCCGGGCGCAGCTGCTCGCGCGGGGGCTGGCCACGACCCCCTCCAACACCAAGAACCCCGCCTGGCTGGCCCGTCAGGCGAGCACCGTGGCGCGGCGCGCCGGCCTGGAGTCGAGGGTGTGGGACGAGCGCCGGCTGCGGGCCGACGGGTTCGGCGGCATCCTCGCGGTGGGGCAGGGCTCGGCCACGCCACCGCGCCTGGTGCGCCTCGACCACGAGCCCGCCGGCGCGACGGCCGCCACCCCACGGGTGGTGCTGGTCGGCAAGGGGATCACCTTCGACACCGGTGGGCTGCAGATCAAGCCGGCCGACGGGATGCTCGGCATGAAGACCGACATGTCCGGCGCCGCCGTCGTGCTCGCGGTGCTCTCGGCGTGCCGCGAGCTCGAGGTGCCGGTGCGCGTGACCGGGCTGCTCGCGATCGCCGAGAACGCCGTCGGCGGTGGCTCCTACCGCCCCGGTGACGTCGTGACCCAGTACGGCGGGCGCACCGTCGAGATCGGCAACACCGACGCCGAGGGCCGCATCGTGCTGGCCGACGCGCTCGCCTACGCCGACGCCCACCTCGACCCGGCCTGGCTCGTCGACGTGGCCACCCTGACCGGCGCCGCCCGGATCGCGCTGGGCCGGGCGCTGGCTCCCGTCTTCTCCACGGATGCCGGCCTCACCGAGGCGCTCGTCGCCGCCGGCGCGACGACTGGTGAGACGCTGTGGCCGATGCCGCTGCCGGACACCTACCGTCGAGCTCTCGACTCCGACGTCGCCGACCTCACCCACATCGCCCCCGGTGTGGGCGGCGGGGCGGTCACGGCGGCACTGTTCCTCCGCGAGTTCGTGGGTGAGCGCCGCTGGGCGCACCTCGACATCGCGGGCACCGGACGGTCGGACGTCGATGCCGGCAGCTCCGTCAAGGGAGCCACCGGGTTCGGGACACGACTGCTGCTGCGGTGGCTGGAGGAGATGGCATGAACGCGGGGTACGGGCTGACGGTGCGCTGGTCGTTGAAGGAGGCGCCCGAGGATGCCGCCGACCAGCTGCGCGAGTACGTGGTCGGCACCTCGATCGCCCGGTTCATGTTCCTCGACGGCCTGGCCTTCAAGGTGTGGCGGATGCGCGAGGGCGAGTGGTTCGAGGGCACCTACGTCTTCGACAGCGAGCAGGACCGCAAGCTGTTCCGGGAGGACTTCGAGCCGGGCGCGGCGATCGCCCCCGGAAGCACCATCATCGGGTCCGCGCCGGTGCTCCTGGAGGACTGGGAGGTCGTCGCGATCGCCGAGGGCCCGGCCGGCTTCCGTCGCGGCGCCGGGCCCCACGTCAGCTGACGCCGTTGCGGCGGCTCAGCGCTTGACGGCGACGAGCAGGCCGTCGCTCACCGGGAGCAGGCTGGTGACCAGCTCGGGGTGGTCGCGCAGCGCCTTGCCCAGGTCGCGCAGCGTGGTGGTCGTCGCGTCGCGGGCGGCCGGGTCGGCGACCTGGTCGTGCCAGAGCATGTTGTCCATGGCCAGCACGCCGCCCGGGCGCAGCAGCCGCACCGCGTGCTCGACGTAGACCGGGTAGCCGTCCTTGTCGGCGTCGACCACCACGAGGTCGTAGGCGCCGTCGGTCATCCGGGGCAGCACGTCGGCGGCCGCGCCGGTGATCACCCGGGTGCGCTGGTGCGCGTAGCCGGCCTCGACGTAGGCCTCGCGAGCGGCGCGCTGGTGCTCGGCCGAGACGTCGATGGTCGTGAGGATGCCGTCATCGGGCATCCCGGCGAGCAGCCACAGCCCGGAGGTGCCTGCCCCCGTGCCGACCTCGACGACGTGCCGGGCCTGCACCGCGGCGGCGATGACTCGCAGCGCGGCGCCGGCCCCGGTGCCCACCGGGCTGGCGTCGCCGAACTCCATCCCGCGCCTGCGGGCGGCCTCGACGACCTCCGGCTCGGGCACGAACTCCTCGGCGTAGGACCAGCTGGCCGGCTTGAGTTGGCTCATGGCGCCACCCTACGGCCCGGGGGTCGCGCCTTCGCGGTGACACGGGCTCCCAGCGTTCGTTCAGGTAGACCGGGAACAATTTCCACCCTGGACGCGTATCGATGGGTGACGAGAGCGCACCTGGTGAGGGAATGAGCCGATGACGACGACGTATGCCGCGACGAGCGGTGAGCCGCCGGCTGCCGGTTGGGTGCCCCCGACCTGGGAGGAGGTCGTCGAGCAGCACTCCGCGCGGGTCTACCGGCTGGCCTACCGCCTCACCGGCAACGTGCACGATGCCGAGGACCTCACCCAGGACGTGTTCGTGCGGGTGTTCCGCTCGCTGCACACCTACCAGCCCGGCACCTTCGAGGGCTGGCTGCACCGCATCACCACCAACGTCTTCCTCGACAAGATGCGCCGCAAGCAGCGGATCCGCTTCGACGCGCTGTCCGACGAGTCCGCCGCGCGGCTGCCGGCCCGTGGCGCCGGCCCGGAGCAGACCTACCACGACGCCCACTTCGACGACGACGTGCAGCGCGCGCTCGACGCCCTCTCGCCCGACTTCCGCGCCGCCGTCGTGCTGTGCGACATCGAGGGGCTGTCCTACGAGGAGGTCGCGGCCACCCTCGGCATCAAGCTGGGCACGGTCCGCTCGCGCATCCACCGCGGCCGCGCCCAGCTGCGCGAGTCGCTCGCGCACCGTGCGCCGCAGCCCTCGACCACCACGACCCCGACCAAGAGCCGGGGCGGCATCATCCGCCGCCCCGCCGCAGGCGTCGTATGACCGACGGCATGCGGGTGCAGTGCCGGGGTGAGGAGCTGACGGAGTACGCCGCCGGCCGCCTGCCCCTGGACCGGCAGTGGGCGTGGGACCGCCACCTCGTCGCCTGCCAGCTCTGCGCGCAGGAGGTCGCACAGGAGCGTCGCCTGCGCAGTGCCCTCGCCGGCGCGCCCTCGATGCCCGGCGACCTGCGCTCGAGCCTCCTCGCGCTCGGCGCCGCGCTCGCCACCGACCTCGGGCCGCGGCCCGCGCCCAGCGGCCACGAGCAGCTGGCGCTGCTGCACCCCTCGGCGCCCCCCTGCCACCGCAGCGCCCTTCGCGCCACCGTCGTCGCCGCCGCTGCAGCAGGGTTGTCCGCCGCCGCCGCGTGGAGCCTGACCGTCGCGCCCCCGGTCGGCGCGCGCAGTGGCCTGGCCACGGCCAACGCCCCCGTGGTGTCCCCGGTGGTGGCCCCCACCCGGGCCGACGGCGGCACCATGTCGATCACCCAGGTGCGGCTGACCCGGACGGTGGTCGTCGATCGGCTCGGCGAACGGGCAGAATCAACGCCATGACCAGCGAGCACGAGCCCGGACGCGACGACTGGAGTCCGTGGGGCCGGCCCGAGGACGACGCCCCGAGCGGCGAGCGCGCCGCGGTGCGCGCGCCGACCGGCCCGGATGCCGGGGGGCCCGAGCACGCCGTCGCGGACCCGGGCGCGACCCAGACCGCCGAGTTCCCGCAGGGCCAGACAACCGAGCCCCAGCAGGACCACGACGCCCAGCAGGCGTCGGCGTACCAGCAGGCGCCCGCGTTCCAAACGACACCGTCGCCGGTCTGGGCCACCAGCGAGGCGGCCCCGACGCAGCCGGCCGCCGACCCGTACGCCGCAGACCGGTACTCCTCCGACCGGTACGCTGCCGGCCCGCCGGCTGACCCCTACACCGGGGGCCGGTCCGCCGACCCCTACGCAGCCCGGCCGTCGGCCGCCTACGACCCGTACGCCGCCGCGCAGCCCGCGGCCGCCTCGACCCCCGGCCCGGCCTACCCGTCATACCCCTCCCTCACGACCCCGGCCCCCGAGTCGGGCTCGGGCCGTCGCGGCCCGGGCTGGGGTGCCCTGATCGGCGTCGCGATGGCCGTCGCCCTGCTCGCCGGGCTGGTCGGCGGCCTGCTCGGCGGCGCGCTCGCCGACCGCGGCACCTCCTCCGCCGGGTCCGGCCCCAACAGTGCTCCGGCGCCCAGCGCCGGCGCCGGCGCCACCGCCCGCCCCAACGGCTCGGTCGCCAACATCGCCGCGCGCGCCACCCCCAGCGTGGTCACGCTGCGGGTCACCGGCGCCGACGGCTCCGGCACCGGGTCGGGCTGGGTCTACGACGACAGCGGGCACATCGTCACCAACAACCACGTGGTGGCGGGCGCGGCCGACGGCGGAAAGATCACCGTGGTGCTCGCCAACGGGCAGCAGGTGCCGGCCAAGGTCGTCGGTCGCGACCAGTCCTACGACCTGGCCGTCGTCAAGGTCGACCGCACCGACCTCGTGCCGCTCAACCTGGGCCGGTCCTCCGACGTCGTGGTCGGCGACGAGGTGATCGCGGTCGGTGCCCCGCTCGGGCTCGACTCCACCGTCACCGCCGGCATCGTCAGCGCCCTGAACCGCCCGGTCACCCCCGGCGCGGCCGACGACCAGTCCTACATCAACGCCATCCAGACCGACGCCGCGATCAACCCGGGCAACTCCGGTGGCCCGCTGCTCGACATGCAGGGCCAGGTCATCGGGGTCAACTCGGCCATCGCCACGGCGCCGGGCTCGTCCACCAGCGCGCAGAGCGGCAACATCGGGGTCGGCTTCGCCATCCCGAGCGACCAGGTGCGCACGGTGGCGATCCAGCTGATCAAGACCGGCAAGGCGGTGCACCCCGTCATCGGGGTCTACCTCGACTCCAGCTACACCGGCGAGGGCGTGCGCATCGCCGACGAGGGCCCCAACGGGGACCCCGCGGTCAACCCCGGCGGCCCCGCCGACCGGGCCGGGCTCAAGGCGGGCGACGTCGTGGTCAAGTTCGAGGGCAAGCCGGTGTCCGAGGGTGGCGAGCTCGTGGTCGCCATCCGGGCCCGGGCCGTCGGTGACACGGTGACCCTCACGGTCCTGCGGGACGGCAGCGAGCGGGATGTCACGATGAAGCTCGAGGGTTCGGCCGGGTGAGCGCCGCGTCCGCGTATGCTCTCCTGACTCGAGGACGGTGATGACCCGGTGCTGGGCGTGAACGGCTGGGAGATCGTGCTGCTCGCGCTGATCGCCGTCTTCGTGCTGGGGCCCGACCGGATGCCGGAGTACGCCGCCAAGCTGGCGCACGGCATCCGCAAGCTGCGGGTGATGGCCGAGGGGGCCAAGGACCAGCTCAAGGACCAGCTGGGGCCCGAGTACGAGGACATCAACTGGCGGCAGTACGACCCGCGACAGTACGACCCCCGGCGCATCGTCAAGGAGGCGCTGCTCGACCCGCTCGACGAGGCCGTCGCGCCGATCCGGGGCGAGATCGACTCGGTGCGCGGGGCGGTCAAGGGTGGCGACGCCGCCGGGGTGGCCGGGGCAGCCGTTGCGGCCACTGGGGCGGTCACGGCCGACGACGACGCGGCCGGCGCCACCGACGGCGGCCCCACCGGCATCTACGGTGCCTCGGACCACCCGGTGGTCACCGACCGGCGCAGCTGGGACCCCGACCGCCCGGTGCCCTGGGACACCGACGCGACGTAGGCCTCAGCGCCCGGCGGGCGTGAGGCCGAGCGAGCGGCCGGCGAGGCCACGCGCGCGCGTGCCGAGCCCCTTGGCGATGCCGCGCAGCGCGACGGCGGCGGGGGAGTCGGGCTGGCCGAGCACGACCGGCATCCCCGAGTCGGCGCCGATGCGCAGGCTGGTGTCGAGCGGGATCTGACCGAGCAGCGGCACGTCCGCGCCGATGGCGCGGGTCAGCGACGCGGCGACCTCCGCGCCGCCACCGGAGCCGAAGATCTCCTGCCGGGTGCCGTCGGGCAGCTCGAGCCAGCTCATGTTCTCGATGACGCCGGCCACCCGCTGATGGGTCTGCAGCGCGATGGCGCCCGCGCGCTCGGCGACCTCGGCGGCCGCCTGCTGCGGGGTGGTGACCACGAGGATCTCGGCGCCGGGGATGAGCTGGGCGACGGAGATGGCGATGTCGCCGGTGCCGGGCGGCAGGTCGAGCAGCAGCACGTCGAGGTCGCCCCAGAACACGTCGGCGAGGAACTGCTGGAGGGCCCGGTGCAGCATCGGCCCGCGCCAGACGACCGGCTGGTTGCCGGGCACGAACATGCCGATCGAGATGACCTTCACGTCGTGGCTGAGCGGCGGCAGGATCATGTCGTCGACCTGCGTGGGCCGGCCGGTGACCCCGAGCATGCGGGGGATGGAGAAGCCGTAGATGTCGGCGTCGACGACGCCCACCCGCAGGCCCTGCTGGGCCAGGGCGGCCGCGAGGTTGGCGGTGACCGACGACTTGCCGACGCCACCCTTGCCGGACGCCACGGCATACACGCGGGTGAGGGAGCCGGCCCTCGCGAACGGGACCTCGCGCTCGGCGACGCCGCCGCGCAGGGTGGTCTTCAGCTGGGCGCGCTGGTCGTCGCTCATCACGCCCAGGGTGACGGTGACGCCCGTGACGCCGGGGACCTTCGTCAGGGCGGCGGTGGTGTCGTTGGTGAGGGTGTCCTTGAGCGGGCAGGCCGCCACCGTGAGCAGGATCGTGACGGCGACGTGGCCGGCGTCATCGGCGGAGACGCTCTCGACCATGCCGAGCTCGGTGACCGGCTTGCGGATCTCGGGGTCGATGACCGTCGCGAGGGCGGCGTGCAGGGCGTCGGGGCTGACCTGGGGCATGGCCCCAGTCTAGGTGGGCGAGACGGGGCGCTCGTCCGCGCCCGAGGGGGCACGGGTGGCCGACGCCTCGTGGGCCGCCTCGAGCTCCTCGCGCCGCACCAGCACCAGCCCGCGCTCCTCGAGCTCGTCGAGCAGGTCGCGCAGCTCGCCGCGCACGAAGTCGCGGGTGGCCTGGTCGCGCAGGGCGATGCGCAGGGCGGCGACCTCACGGGTGAGGAACTCGGTGTCGGCGAGGTTGCGCTCGTCGCGGCTGCGGTCCTGCTCCAGGGCCACCCGGTCGCGGTCGGCCTGCCGGTTCTGTGCCAGCAGGATCAGGGGCGCGGCGTAGGACGCCTGGAGGCTGAGGATCAGGGTGAGGAAGATGAAGGCGTAGGGGTCGAACCGCAGGTCGGTCGGCGCCACGGTGTTCCAGAGCAGCCAGCCGGCGACGAAGAGGGTCATCCCGATGAGGAAGTACGGGGTGCCCATGTAGCGGGCGAACTTCTCCGAGAGCACCCCGAAGGACTCCTCGGTGAACAGGCTCGGCGGGTTCCAGCGGCGACGGCCCTCGCGGGGCTGGTCGATGCGGGGGCGGCGGTCTCGCTCAGCCACGGCGCACCCCCTCGGGGGTCACGACGTCGTGGCGCTCCTCGCGCCAGTCCTCGGGGAGGATGTGGTCGAGCACGTCGTCGACGGTGACCGCGCCGAGCAGGTGGCCCTCGTCGTCGACGATGGGCAGCCCGACCAGGTCGTAGGTCGCCAGCATGCGGGCCACCTGGCCCAGGGTCGCGTCGGGGGCGAGCGGCTCGACGTCCTTGTCGAGGATGCCGCCGATCGACGCGTGCGGCGGCTCGCGCAGCAGCCGCTGGATGTGCACCATGCCGAGGTAGCGGCCGGTGGGCGTCTCGAGCGGGGAGCGGCAGACGAAGACGGTGCAGGCCAGCGCGGTCGACAGCTCGGCCCGGCGCACCACGGCCAGCGCCTCGGCGATCGACGCCTCTGGGCCGAGGATGACCGGCTCGGTCGTCATCAGGCCACCGGCGGTGTTCTCGTCGTAGGTGAGCAGGCGGCGCAGGTCGGCGGCCTCGTCGGGCTCCATCTTCTGGAGCAGCTCCTCCTGCCGCTCCTTGGGCAGCTCGGCGAGCAGGTCGGCGGCGTCGTCGGGCTCCATGGCCTCGAGCACGTCGGCCGCGCGGCCCACCTCGAGCCCGGCGAGGATCTCGACCTGGTCGTCCTCGGGCAGCTCCTCGATGACGTCGGCGAGGCGCTCGTCGCCCAGGGCCGCGGCCACCTCGGCCCGCCGGCGAGGCGTGAGCTCGTGGATCACCTCGGCGAGGTCGGCGGGCTTGAGGTCCTGGTAGGCCTCGAGGAGGCGGACCGCGCTCTGCGCCTCGGTGGGCTCGCGCAGGCCGACGACGGCGTCGATCGGCACGAGCAGCGTCTCGCCGCGGCGGCGCCCCAGCCGGCTCAGCCCGCTGCGCGCGTTGCGACCTGTCCCCGTGCGCACGAAGGCGCGGGCCACGGCCCAGCCGCGGGTGCCGAGCTGCTCGATGCCGACGTCCTCAACCGTGGCGTCGACGACCTCGCCCTCGTCGGTGCGCACCTGCACGGCCCGCTCGAACAGCTCGGCCACCACGAGGGTCTCGTTGCCGCGCTGCTCGAAGCGACGCATGTTGACCAGCCCGGTGGTGATGACCTGGCCCCCCTCGACCGAGGTGACCCGGGTCATCGGCACGAACACCCGGCGGCGACCCGGCACCTCGACGACCAGGCCGATGACGCGGGGCCGGGTGCGGGCCAGGCCGAAGGTGACGACGACGTCGCGGACCCGGCCGACCTGGTCACCGAGCGGGTCGAAGACGCTGAGCTCGGTCAGGCGGCCGACGAAGGCTCGGGTCGGCGTGCTCACCCGCACAGGCTAGCCGGGTGGCGCGCGCGGCCCGGGCGCCTCGCGGGCGGGGTCAGCCGCGGTTGTTGCGGCGGGCACCGGCGCGGCCGCGCAGGTGCCAGGGACGCCACCCGATGGTCGCCGTGGCAGTCGGCCGCACCGGCGCCACCCCCGACCCGTCGGTGTAGGAGCCCGGACCCTCGACCAGGCGGCCGTGGGGCGTGAGGACGTGGATGGTGCACGACTGCCGCCAGCGCTCGGCGGTGTCGCCCATGGCGTTGAGCCGCTCGGGGCGCAGCACGTCGACGGCGGCGTCCCACGCGGCATCCTCGGGCCTGAGCTCACGTGCGGTGGCGTGCACGGTGATCAGCCGCCCGCCGGTGTCCTTGCTGCGCAGGATGAGCTCGACCTCGTCGGGCAGCCACGGCAGCGACTGCTCGCCGGGGCCGGACACCACGTAGGCCGCGGGCCCGGTGCCCCGGTCGTCGCCGTCGTCGTGCCACACGTGCCAGGCGGGGTGCGTGCTGCCGTCGGGCAGGCGCACCCAGAGCAGGCCGGACTTGCTGGCCGCCTCGTGGATGAGCCGCGTCACGTTGACCGATGCCGGTGCCGGCGCCTCCGTGCTGGGAACGGCCGGTCGCTCGAGGGTCGCGGCGGGCTCCGCCGGGGCTGCCACGGGCCGGTCCTCGCTCACCCCAGCACTCTCCCACACCGCCGGCACCCCGCTGGCCGGCGCGCCCCGGTCCGACGGCGCCGGCGCCATCCGTCACACCGTGACGTGGCTCATGCGACAGGCCCCTCCTGCGCTGCTAGCGTCCCGGCAGACCGCTCTGCCCCCGACCAGCCCGACGAGAGGCTCCCGCATGCGCAGCGCCAAGGACTTCTTCACGCCCCTCGCCGTGGGTGCTCCCGCCCCGGTGCGCGAGGTGCCGGCGCGGCCGAGCCGGATGATCCACTTCTTCGACCCCAGCAACCCCAAGATGGCGGCCAAGGTGCCCCAGCTCGTGGGTGCGGTCGACGTGTTGCTGGGCAACCTCGAGGATGCCGTCAAGGCCGAGAACAAGGAGGCGGCGCGCTCCGGGCTGGTCGAGATCGCGCGCGGCACCGACTTCGGCGAGCACACCCAGCTCTGGACGCGGATCAACTCGCTCGACTCCCCGTGGGCGCTCGACGACCTCACCACCCTGGTCACCGAGGTCGGCGACCGGCTCGACGTCGTCATGGTGCCCAAGGTGCAGGGCCCGGAGGACATCCACTACGTCGACCGCCTCCTCGCCCAGCTCGAGGCGCGCGCCGGGGTGACCCGGCCGATCCTCGTGCACGCGATCCTCGAGACGGCCCGCGGCATGGCCGGTGTCGAGGAGATCGCCGGAGCGAGCCCGCGGATGCAGGGCATCAGCCTGGGACCGGCCGACCTGGCCGCCGACCGCCGGATGAAGACCACCCGCGTGGGAGGTGGGCACCCGGGCTACCTCGTGCGCCAGGACCCGGTCGCCGGGGACATCAGCGGGTCGCGGGCCACCTACCAGCAGGACCTCTGGCACTACACGATCGCCCGGATGGTCGACGCCTGCGCGATGCACGGGATCTTCCCGTACTACGGCCCGTTCGGTGACATCGCCGACGTCGTCGCCTGCGAGGACCAGTTCCGCAACGCCTTCCTGCTCGGCTGCGTCGGCACCTGGACGCTGCACCCCGCACAGATCGCCATCGCCAAGAAGGTGTTCAGCCCCAGCGCCGACGACGTGGCGCACGCCCGGCGGGTCAAGGCGGCCATGGGCGACGGCACCGGTGCGGTGATGCTCGACGGGAAGATGGAGGACGACGCCAGCCTCAAGCAGTGCCTGGTCATCCTCGAGCTCGCCGACCGGCTGTCGGCCAACGACCCCGAGCTGGCCGAGCTGTATGCCGGTGACGCCATCACGGGCGCGGAGGCGGGCGCATGAGCGGTGACACGGCATACCGGCCCCGCCGCTCGGTGCTCTACATGCCCAGCAGCAACGAGCGCGCCCTCGAGAAGGCCAAGACCCTCCCCGTCGACGGGCTGATCCTCGACCTCGAGGATGCCGTGGGTCCGGACCACAAGGCCGCAGCACGTGACAATGCCTGCGCTGCGGCGGCATCCGGGAGCTATGGCGGGCGGGAGGTGACCATCCGGGTCAACGGCAGCGGCACCGCCTGGCACGACGACGACCTGGCAGCCGCGTGCGCCGCCGGCCCTGACGGCATCGTGGTGCCGAAGGTCGACAGCGCCGACGAGGTGCGCTCGCTGGTCGCGGTCATGGAGCGGCACGGCGCGCCGGGGCACACTCGGTTGTGGGCCATGGTCGAGACCCCCGAGGCGGTGCTCGGCGTCGGCGAGATCGCGTCGGCGTCACCGCGGCTGGCGGCCCTGGTGATCGGCACCAACGACCTGGTCAAGGAGCTCGGGGCCCGTCACGTGCCGGGTCGCGCGCCGCTGCTGACGGCGCTCTCGCTCGCCCTGCTGGCGGCGCGGCGGGCAGGCATCGCGATCCTCGACGGCGTCTACAACGACGTCAAGGACCTCGACGGCTTCGAGGCGGAGTGCCGGCAGGGCCGCGACCTGGGCTTCGACGGCAAGACGCTGATCCACCCGGGCCAGGTGGAGCCGTGCAACACGGTGTTCGCTCCGTCGGCCCTCGAGGTGGAGGAGGCCCACGAGCTCCTCGCCGCCTGGGATGCCGGCGCCGGTGCGGGCGTGGTGACCCACCGGGGCAGAATGGTGGAGAACCTCCACGTCGAGATCGCCCGCAAGGTGATCGCGACCGACGAGGCGATCCGCTCCCGGGGGTGACGCCGCGGGGTCGGGCGCAAGGCTAACGAGTCGGTCACGACCGGCGCGTCGAGTGGCGCGGGCCGCCGGGGTCCCGTCTTGTGGGGTGCTGGTGGACGCAACCGGAGCACGAGAGCGAGCGGAACTGATGGGTTTGACCACGAGGACGCGCACGGCGAGCGCCGCTGCCGCGCTGACCACCGCCGCCCTGCTGCTCGCCGGGTGCGGGTCGTGGGTGCCCGGTCGCGGCACACCGGTGGTGGCCGGGGCGGTGAGCACGTCGCAGCCCTCCGCGTCGGAGCCGAGCGAGAGCCCCACGCCCTCCTTGTCGCAGGCCCCGACCGAGAGCGCCTCGCCCACCGAGACGCCCTCGCCCACCCCGACACCGTCGACCGACGCCCCCACGCCGACGACCCGGGCTCCCGAGCCCCCCACGCCACCGGCCAAGAAGAAGCCCACGCGCCCCCCCACGGCGACCCCGACGCCAACGCCGAAGCCCGAGCCCACACCGAAGCCGAAGCGCACACCGAAGCCGACGCCGAAGCCCGAGCCCACAGCGACGACCAACCTGGTCCGCGGCGACTCCGGGCCGGCCGTGCTCGCCCTGCAGCAGCGGCTCAAGGAGCTCGGCTACTGGCTGGGCACCCCCGACGGCTCGTTCGGGTCGCTGACCCAGCAGGCGGTGTGGGCCCTGCAGAAGTCCGCGGGGCTGCGGCGCGACGGCGTGGTCGGTCCCAGGACGCTGAAGGCGCTCGAGGCCGGCACGCGGCCCAGGGCGACGCTGAACGGCGACGGCGTCGAGATCGACATCGACCGCCAGGTCCTGCTCGTCGTGCGCGGCGGCCAGGTGCGCACCATCCTCAACACCTCCACCGGCAGCGGTGAGGAGTACACCTCCACCTCCGGCAACCAGGCCATCGCGCGCACGCCGCGCGGCCGCTACACGGTCTACCGCGGTGTCGACGGCGAGGTCACCAACTCGCTGGGCACGCTGTGGCGGCCGCGCTTCTTCAACGGCGGCATCGCCGTGCACGGCTCGGGGAACATCCCGCCGTATCCCGACTCCCACGGGTGCGCCCGGCTCAGCAACGCCGCCATCGACATGATCTGGGCGAGCAAGCTGATGCCGATCGGCAGTCGCGTCGTCGTGCGGTGAGCACCCCCGAGAGCGTCGCCCGTGCGCCCCACCTGACGGCCCGCTTCTGGCGCACCCGGCGCGCCGCGGCCCTCGCCGGCATCGCCTTCGCCGTGCTCCTGCTCACCGCGATGATCATGATGCGCCTGGCCCTGCTCGACGACAGCCTCGCCAACCTGCGGTCCGACGCCGGGAACCGTCGCCTGATCGGCTGGTCGCTGCACCTCGTGCCGTTCGCCGGCATCGCGTTCCTGTGGTTCATCGGGGTGGTGCGCGAGCAGCTCGGCGAGGTCGAGGACCGGCTCTTCTCGACGGTGTTCCTCGGCAGCGGCCTGCTCTTCCTGGCGATGCTGTTCTCCGGGGCGGCGGCCACGAACAGCATCCTGGTGCTCGCGGGCGGGCCGGACCCCGATGCGGCGCTGTTCGCCTTCGGCCGGGGCAGCACCCAGACGCTCATCTCCGTCTACGCCATGCGGATGGCGGCGGTCTTCACGCTGTCGGTGAGCACGGTCGGCATCCGGGCCGGTGCCCTGCCGCGCTGGGTGTCCTACCTGGGCTACGCGAGCGCCCTGGTGCTGCTGCTGGCCGGGGGCGAGCACAAGTGGACCCAGCTGGTGTTCCCGCTGTGGGTCCTGCTCGTCAGCGTCGTCATCCTGCTCACCCGGCCCCCGGACCGATCGGTGACCCCGGACCCGACGCCCTGACCCGGCGTCAGCGGGCGTTGCCCTGCTCGTCGCACGGTGGGTCGGCGGGGACGCCCAGGGCCGCGAGCTCTCCATCGATGATGCGCAGCGAGCGCTCCATGGCCGTGGGCTGGAGCTGGCCGATGCCCTCGCCGTGCGGGTTGTCGAAGAAGCCCAGCAACAGCATGAGCACGGTGATGACGGCGGCGACGCTGCCCATCAGCACCGCTTGGGTCACCACGGCCTCGGCGCTGTCGGCGAAGAGCAGCATGAACCCGAAGATCAGGGCACAGATGACGTACAGGGCCAGCCACAGGGGGGTGGGGAGGATGCCCTCGGCCGTGTGCACCCGGTCGTTGCGGGCCTGCTGCCGGTCGGTGGTCTGCTGCATCCACCGGTCGTAGGCCGACTGCTCGGTGTCGCTCCTTGGCTGCAGGGCCGCAGCCGTGCGGAACATCTTCGTGCCCCACGGGTTCAGCGAGTCCTGCACCCGGCCGCTGGCCACGGCGTCCCACTCGGTGCCGACCACGGAGCGGCCGTAGCAGATGAGCTGGCCGGTGAGCTCCTTCGACGAGCCGGCCGGCATCAGCTGGGCGGTCTGCACCATCTGGGCGACGACGGTGGCCTCGGCCTCGGCCCCCGCCCGGGTGTCGTCATAGGCCTGGAAGGACAAGAAGATGATGAAGCCGAGCAGCACCGAGAAGCCGGTGGCCAGCACCCCGAAGACACCGGCGGCGCGGTCGCCGTCCTGGAACCAGCTGCCGGCGGGGGCGCGGCGGCGGACGAGCAGCATCACCGTGATGGCCACCCCGGTCACCGCTACGAGGATCGCGAGCGAGCGCAGCACGTTCATCGCGCACCGCACGCGGGGGCGCGGTGACGCGGCCAGCAGGTCGCCGTCATGGGCGCCACGCTAGCCACGCCACCGCGTGCGGTACCGGCGAACCGCCGTGACGCCGGCATCCATCCGCCCGATCGCCGGCACGGTCGGCTCAGCCGTGCTCACCCGGGTAGACCACGCCCACCTGGCGGCGCACCTCGTCCATGGCGGCCATCACCCGGCGGGTGGCGTCCCAGGGCATCGACCAGGTCTCGAGCCGCCCGGCCTCGAGGGCTCGGGCCACCTCGGCGGCCTCGAACCGGAAGCCGTGGGTCGACACCTCGGGCACGAACTCGTCGAGCACGGCGTCGTCGGGGCCGACGAGCCGCACCGCGCTCGCGACGTAGTAGAACCGGCCCTCCACCTCGAGCCGGGCCCTGGTGCCGACCACCCGGGCCGGGCAGGCGGTGGCGGCCGCCATCGAGCACCAGAGGTGGGCGATCTCGCCGCCGGGCCCCCGCGCGCCGACCGTCGTGGTGGCGTCGACCCCGAGGTCGGTCAGGGTTCCGCGAGCGGTGATGGAGTCGAGGCCCCCGAGCACGTGGTCGGCGAACGAGATCGGGTAGACACCCAGGTCGAGCAGGGCGCCACCGGCGAGCTCGGGCTGCGAGAGCCGAGCCGGCCCGTCAGGCCACAGCAGCTGGCCGTGGTCGGCGTCGACGAGCACGACCTCGCCGAGCGTGCCGGCCTCGATGGTGCGCCGGACGACGTCGTAGTGCGGCAGGTAGCGGCTCCACATCGCCTCGGCCGCCAGCAGCCCTGCAGCAGAAGCGGTCTCGAGCACCTCGTCGGCCTCGCGGAGGTTGCGGGTGAACGCCTTCTCGACGAGCACCGGCTTGCCGGCCCGCAGGGCGAGCAGGGCGTGCTCGTGGTGCTCGCTGTGCGGGCTGGCGACGTAGACGGCATCCACGTCGGGGTCGGCGACCAGGTCGGCGTACGACCCGTGCGCCCGGTCCACGCCGTGCCGTCCGGCGAAGTCCTGGGCGCGCTCCAGCGACCGCGAGCCGACGGCGACGACCCGCGAGCGGGTCCCCTCGTGCACGGCATCGGCGAAGACCCTGGCGATGCCACCGGGGCCGAGCACGCCCCAGCGGATCGGCGGCGCCTCCATCGGGTCGGGGACGGTGGGGGCGGCGAGGGCGAGGGGCGCGGACGGCATACGACGCAGCGTAGGCCGTCCG
Source organism: Ornithinibacter sp. (assembly GCA_045807225.1). Taxonomy (GTDB): domain Bacteria; phylum Actinomycetota; class Actinomycetes; order Actinomycetales; family Dermatophilaceae; genus Fodinibacter. The sequence continues at coordinate 36,058 of JBJMHU010000069.1, forward strand.
CCCCCCTCAGAACCGGATGGTCGCCTCCGCCACCAGGTCACCGACGAGCTCCCCGGGGTCGACGTCGAGCCCCTTGCGCACGAACCAGGTCGCCATCGTCGTGGCGTCGCGCTCGAGGAAGTCGAACCCCTGTGGGTTGCCGATGACGTCGACGATCTGCGGCCAGTCGATGATGACCAGGCGCTCCTCGTGCAGCAGCACGTTGTACGGCGAGAGGTCACCGTGCGACCAGCCGTGGTGCGCGAGGGTGAGCATCGCCGTGCGCAGCTGCTCGAACAGCTCGGCGAGCAGGTCGGGCTCGGGCCGGGTCGACACCAGGCGCGGGGCCGCGACGGGTGTGTCGCCGGTGAGGTCACCGACGAACGACATCAGCATCTCGCTCTCGTCGAGCTGCACGGGGTAGGGCACCGGGAGGTCGAGCTCCCAGAGGCGGCCCAGGGCGTCGAACTCGGCTGCGGCCCACTGCCCGGCGATCACCTGCTTGCCGAAGTCGGTGCGCCGGGCCATCGCCCGCATCTCCCGGCTCTTGCGTACGCGGCGCCCCTCGAGGTAGCCGGCGTCGCGGTGGAAGAGCCGGTGGTCACCGCTGCGGTAGCGCTTGGCGGCCATCGTGCTGACCTGGTCGGTGCCCGGCAGCCAGCGGCGCAGCACGTGCACGTCGGCCTCCTTGCCGGTCTTGAGCACGCCGAGGTCGCTCTCGACGGCGCCGAGCTGGGTGATCACCCAGTCCGGGCGGGGTTTCGGGCCGTGCGTCGCTCCGTCCCACGAGGACCAGCGGTCCCCTTCGGGCGGTGCGTCAGGTGAGGTGTCGATCGAGAAGAGGGCCTGCTTCACGGGCAGGTGGAACGGCTGGTGTGCCACGGAGGTGCTCCTGGAAGAGAACGGAAGGGGAGGGCGGGGTGAGGGCCCGGACAGTCGTGGACATGTCGGCCTCCTTCTCTTCTCGTCCCGTGCGGGGCGTGGCACGACGGCGGATGCCGCGCGCTCGGCATCCAGCGTGGCGCACCGGAGCGTCGGCTCGCCACTGCATTTTCGCGGCCGCTGGGAGCCAGTGCGTCAGGCGATGCGCTCGACGCGGGCCAGGACCGGCTCGGTCGGGAAGAGGGTGATCAGCGAGCTCACCCGGAGCTGGTCGGTCTCGGCCAGCGAGGTGACCCGGTGCTCGCGCAGGATGAGGGCCAGCGCCAGCGTCGCCTCGACCATCGAGAAGTGCTGGCCGATGCAGGCGCGCGGGCCCCCGCCGAACGGCATCCACGCGTAGCGGTGTGCGGGCTCCGGGCGGGTGCCGGTGCCGGTGAAGCGGGTCGGGTCGAACACCAGTGGGTCGGCCCAGAAGTCGGGGTGGCGGTGGATCGTCCACGGCGCCATGACGACGTTGGCGCCCGCCGGCACCCGATGGCCCATCAGGACGTCCTCCTGCACCGTCAGCCGGCCCATGATCGGCGCCGAGGGGTAGAGCCGCACGGCCTCCTTCAGCACCGCCGTCGTGAACGGCAGCGCGGTGACGGTTGAGGCGGTGGGGGAGGCGTCGCCGACCACCTCGCCCACCTCGGCGCGCACGGCATCCTGCAGGTCCTGGTGCCGGCCGAGGAGGTGCAGCGCGAAGGTGAGCGCGATGGCCGTGGTCTCGTGCCCGGCCATCAGGAACAGCAGCACCTGGCTGCGCACCTCCTCGTCGCTCATCCGCTCCTCGCCGTCGCGGGCCGCGAGCAGGAGGGTGAGCAGGTCGCCCTCACCCGTGGTGCGTCCCTCCCGGCGCGCGGACACGATGGCGTCGCACACCCCGAACAGCTCGTCGCGGGCCGCTCGGCCGCGGCGCACCCGGCGGGTCGGGATGCCGGCCGGCAGCCGCACCGCGCCCAGCCCACGCCGCAGGATGGTGTCGGACACGGCCGGGAACGAGTGCCGCACGTGCGGCAGGACGTCGTCGGCGGCGTCGCCGAACAGGGCGGCGAGCACCACCCGCAGCGTGAGCCGCTGCATCTGCACGCCGAGGTCGACCGTGGGGGAGCCCTCGGTGTCCCACTCGGCGACCACGGCCTCGATCTCGCGGACCATGTGGTCGGCATAGCCGGCGACGGCCTGCTTGGTGAACAGCGGCTGGAGGAAGCGCTTCTGGCGGGTCCAGTCCTCGCCCTCGGCGGTGAGCAGACCCGGCCCCAGCCACCGGGCGATCTCGTCGTGCACCTGGTCCTGCTTGGAGTAGGCGCGCCAGGAACTGCCGGACAGCACCCGGGCAGCGCCGTCGGGGTGGTGCACCCACCACACGTCGCGGCTGGACCCGGGTGGGCCGACCGTCATGTGCACCAGGTCGCCGTGCCGGCGCCACATGCTCTCGGCGTAGTCGACCGCGTTGCGCCGCAGCCCCATGATCGGCGCGAAGCGGCCACCGACGACGGGCGGCGGAGGTGCGGCGGCCGGGGCCTGCGTGCTGGCAGCGGGGGTCATCGCTCCATGGTGACCCCGAGAACCCGGTGCCGTCGAGCCGTGGTTGCCTCGCCGGGGTGGGGGGACTCACACCGGGCCCGGCTCCCTCCCGCCCCAGCCCGACGGCATACTCGGGAGGCAGACCCGACCCCCACCGAAGGCGGCGATCCCGCATGTCCCGACTCCAGACCACGGACGGCCTCACCGAGGAGCAGCACGAGCTGGTCGCGCTCGTGCGCGAGTTCGTGAACGAGCAGATCATCCCGGTCGCGACCGCCCTCGAGCACAAGGACGAGTACCCGACGGACATCGTCGAGGGGATGAAGGAGATGGGGATCTTCGGCCTGATGATCCCCGAGGAGTACGGCGGCCTCGGCGAGTCGCTGCTCACCTACGCCCTGGTGGTCGAGGAGATCGCGCGAGGCTGGATGTCGGTGAGCGGCATCATCAACACCCACTTCATCGTGGCCTACCTGATCCTCCAGCACGGCACCGAGGAGCAGAAGCAGCGCTACCTGCCCCGGATGGCGACCGGTGAGGTGCGCGGGGCGTTCTCGATGTCAGAGCCGGGGATGGGGTCCGACGTCGCGGCCATCCGCTCCAAGGCGGTGCGCGACGGCGACGAGTGGGTGCTCACCGGCCAGAAGATGTGGCTGACCAACGGTGGGTCGTCCAACCTCGTGGCGGTGCTGATGCGCACCGACCTCGGCGAGAGCGACAGCCCCTACCGGAACATGTCGACCTTCCTTCTCGACAAGACCTCCGGCTTCGGCGAGACGGCGCAGGGCGTGACCGTGCCGGGCAAGATCGAGAAGATGGGCTACAAGGGCGTCGACACCACCGAGCTGGTCATGGTGGGGCACCGCACCACCGACGCCCAGCTGCTCGGTGGGGCGCCCGGCAAGGGCTTCTACCAGATGATGGACGGCGTCGAGGTCGGGCGCGTGAACGTGGCGGCCCGCGCCTGCGGCGTCTCGATGCGGGCCTTCGAGCTGGGCATCGCCTACTCCCAGCAGCGCGAGACCTTCGGCAAGAAGATCGCCGAGCACCAGGCGGTGCTGTTCCGGATCGCGGAGATGGCGACCAAGGTCGAGGCGGCCCACCAGATGGTGGTCCTCGCCGCACGGAAGAAGGACTCCGGCGAGCGCAACGACCTCGAGGCCGGGATGGCGAAGTACCTCGCCTCCGAGTACTGCGCCCAGGTGGTGGAGGACTCCTTCCGCATCCACGGGGGCTACGGCTATTCCAAGGAGTACGAGATCGAGCGTCTCTACCGGGAGGCGCCGATGCTGCTGATCGGAGAGGGCACCGCCGACATCCAGCGGATGATCATCGGTCGCCGGCTCCTCGAGGACTACGCCCTGCGCTGACCACCGTCGCGTCCAGCCGCGGTTCGCCCCCCGATCGGATCCCGGCCTGGCCCGGCGTGGGGACAGCGGACGGTCGGGAGGTCCCCAGGGGGTACTGGGGGCCGGCGTGGGCGTCAGGCGACCTGCAGGGAGCGCTTCGAGAGGCCCATCCAGAAGCCGTCGATGGTCGACTCCCGAGGCGCCTCGGGATCGGTCGCGGCGCCCAGGGTGACGAACAGTGGGACGAAGTGCTCGACGGTCGGGTGCGCGTAGGGCATGCCCGGCGCCCGGTCCCGGTAGTCGGCGAGGGCATCGACGTCGCCGCGGGCGAGTGCCTCGCCGGCCCAGAGGTCGAACTCCAGCGACCAACCGGGCAGGGAGTGCCCGAGGAAGTCGGAGCGGGTCAGGAAGGGCAGGCCGTGGGTGGTGAACCCGGAACCGACGACCAGGACCCCTTCCTGGCGCAGGCTCCGCAGGCGCGTCCCGAGCTGCAGCAACCGGTCGGGGTCGGACGTCGGCAGGCTGAGCTGCAGGACGGGGATGTCGGCCTCCGGGTACATGACCTTCAGCGGCACCCAGGCGCCGTGGTCGAGCCCGCGGCTCTGTTGCTGGTGCACCGGCTCGCTGCCGCCGAGGGCGCCCAGCACCCGGGCGCCGAACGCCGTGGCGTCGGGGGTGTCGTAGCGCATCCGGAAGTACATGGGGTCGAACCCGCCGAAGTCGTAGACCGGCGTGACGTGCGGGTCGGTGCTCGACAGGCTCAGGGGTGCGGCCTCCCAGTGCGCGGAGACGATCAGGACCGCCTTCGGCCTCGGCATGGACCGCGCCCACGTGAACAGCTGCGTCATCCAGGCGGCGTCCTCGAACAGCGGCGGGGCCCCGTGGCTGAGGTACAGCGCCGGGAGGGCGCCGTCACCGGGAGTCCAGGCGGCGTGCGGGCCGGCCTGGGCGACCCGGGCGAGGTGGTCGACGAACGGGTGGGACGTGGGCACGGTCATGCCAGGTTCTCCAGAGGTCGGCGGGGCGGGGCGAGGGTCGGTTCGGTCAGTTCACGAGGCCGAACCCGCCGGTCCACGGGATCTTCTCGGCGGCGGCGAGGGTGAGCTGCAGGAATCCGAGCG